>JAUVUV010000093.1 GCA_030604975.1 Candidatus Glassiibacteriota bacterium
CCCGGCTAGGTCTGGGTTTCATGAATAATCCGGGGTAAATAATCCGGTATAATTAAAAGGATCTATCTTATGAACTGGAAAACCATACTCGTTCTTCTCTTACTTTGCCTGGGCCTTGGTTCTTACCTGTTCCTGGAGAGTAAAAAAAAGTCGGCCGTTACCAGCTCCAAAAGGAATTACCTGCTGACCACCGACCTGGATAATGTCACTGCAGTGCGTGCCTCGCTTTTTGATACCACATTCCTGATAGAAAAGAAATTTACAGAATGGGTTATGCGTGAACCACACGACGGCCAATTGGCCGACTCGCTGCTGATCCACCACCTGCTGCGAGTGCTGAACAGGGTCGCTACCCTCGGGAACGTGCCTGCCGACTCGATTGATCTGGGGTCCGCAATGCTCGATCCACCGGCTGTATCTTTTACTGTCTACACAGAGGATGGTGACAGCACTTTTCTGGGTTTCGGGGCCCTGAATCCCACAACCGAAAACATTTACGTCCGCAGGAACAATGAAGACAGGATTTGGCTGATCGGGCGCGAAATTGGACCGATGCTGGCTTTCAACAGCTTCATGATTCGGGGCAAAGGCTTAACCGTGCTCCATCCATTTTATATCCAGGAAATCAAATATAGTTCATCGGGAAAGAAGATTTATACAGCTTACTGTTCGCCGAAAACCAAAGAATGGTGGACCGAAAGTAATAGAGAGAAAATTTCCATGGATAAAAGGCTTATTAACGGACTTCTTTCTGATATTTACAGCAACCAGGTGCGCGAGTTTCGCGCTCTTGATGAGGCAGGGCCGAGCCAGACAGGCCTTGATCGGCCTTTGCGCCGCCTTTGGCTGGTTAGTGAAGATGGAGACACCGCAGCGATAGCTCTCGGGCGCCCGCTGGCGGGAAGTGAGTATTTACGCTGGGCCAGATCGAGCCTTTACCCGGATAATCTGCTTCTGGTCGATTCTCGTCTGATTTCCAGGCTGGACGATTTTAATATCGAATACATGCGCAATCTGAAAATGACCAATTTTCAGGCAGCTGAGGTGGACCGGATCGAGCTTTTTTCACCGATGGATTCAATTGTCATCATAGCTGAGGACGATACCCTGTGGCGGATAATCAAACCGGAAGAGTTTCGCTGCAGGCTCTGGCAGGTGGAAAGACTCCTCACCCATGCAGATACAATAGGTGCCTTTGAAATACTGTCTTCCTCTGCCGGTAAAGGATTCGATCATCCACAGTTAGAACTGAATCTTTTCATGGGCGATAGTGTCCTGGTCAGCCTTCAGGCCGGTGATTATGCGGGAGAGAAAGAGATCTACATGCGGGACAGGCTGCGGGATGTCGTTTATTTAACCACAGCGAGCCAGATCGAGCGACTGACTTACACGTTCAAAGACCTGGCCGATATACCGGTAAGACACATTGTCAAGTAAATACGGGTAAAGCCGTATTGTGCAGGATACGATGTTTTGGAGAATATTTGAATATCCTCGGAATAAAATCGAACTTTTGCTTTTTATCCTTTGGGCCTGGACTGCTTTTGCCGCCCCAGAGAGATTAGGGGCCACAACCCAGGTCGATGCCCGTCTTGACACTACCCGGTTGCGTATCGGTGATCCGCTCACACTTACCCTGACCGTGCGCACTGATCCGGGAGAATCGGTGCGTTTCCCTGCCCTTGCAGCCTCACTCGGAGAATTCGAACTTCTCTCAAGCCTTCCACCGCAAAAGTATGAAGAAGAACAGGGCGCCACACTGGAGCAGCGAAGCTACAAGGTGGCCATTTTCGAGACCGGCCCCCGGGCTGTTCCGGGATTGCCGTTTGTGGTGATGCGCGCCGATGGATCGGTTGACACACTTTATACACCCGAACTTCAGGTCAAGGTTGCCGCGCTGGTTGCTGATACGACCGCAGCGGATGTCCGGCCTCTCAAAGGGCTGATCGGTGTGCCGAAGCTTTGGCACAAGCTGGCAGCCTGGGGCGTGCTGGCGCTTGCGCTGCTTGGGCTGCTGATTTACGCCTGGCGCCGGTACCTTACACGCCGGGAAGCCAGGCTTCTGGAGGGTTTTAAGCCGGTTACTCCTTCGAAACCGGCCCATCTGGCGGCACTCGATGAACTTGACCGGATAAAGTCTCTGGGCCTGATCGAGAAAGGGGAGATCAAGCTGTTTCATATACTGGTTTCGGAAGCGATTCGCCATTATATCGCCAGGCGCTTCGGCGTGGATGCCCTGGAAATGACCACCTGGGAACTGGCTCTGGCCCTGGAAGAAAAAAATCTCGAGCCTAGCTCGCATGAGTTGATAAGCCTCTTTCTCCATGCCTGCGACCTGATCAAGTTCGCCAAGTATAAACCGCAAATAATGGAAATAAACGCCACTTTCAACAAAGCCTACGAAATTGTGGAAAAAAGCCGTCCCCGCGAGGTTCGCCCTCTGGATGAAGAGAAACCCGGGGAGCCGAAGGCGCTCGCGAGAGGGGATGATCTGACCTCGGCAGGCCTCGCTCAGAAGCCTGGTGTGGAGGAAAAACGTTGAGTTTCGAGTTTGCGAACAAATATTTTCTTCTTTTGCTGGTACTGCTTGTTCCGCTTGCCTGGGTCTACTGGTGCTGGGTCTGGAAACGGCGCAGGTCGATCAGGTTTTCCGATCTTGGCACAGCCCTTAGAGTCAACCGGCACTGGTCGCGCTACCAGCCGCACATTCCGTTCGCTTTGCGCCTTCTGGTACTCGCGCTTCTGATAGTGGCCATGGCCCGGCCGCGCAGCGGGGTTACTTACGAGGATATCTCGAGCGAAGGGATAGATATTGTCCTCACTGTGGATGTCTCTTCGAGCATGCTGGCCGAGGATCTCAAACGCGGAAGCAGCAGGCTCGAGGTGGCCAAGAAGGTGGTAGCGGATTTTATCTCGCGCCGCAAGCACGACCGGATCGGGCTTGTCGCTTTCGCGGCCAAGGCGATCACCCGCTGCCCGCCCACCCTGGATTATCGGATTCTCGATTCTCAGCTTGGGCAGCTACGGATCGGCTCGATCGAGGATGGCACGGCAATCGGGGTGGCCGTGGCCAGCAGCGCCAACCGGCTGCGCAACTCCAAAGCCAAAAGCCGGGTGATCGTTCTCCTGACAGACGGGATGAACAATCGCGGGGAGATCGACCCGCTCACTGCCGCCAGGGTGGCCGAAGCACAGGGCTTGAAAGTCTATACTATCGGCGTGGGCACCCGGGGAATGGCTCCGGTACCGGTGAAAGACGCATTCGGACGCACGCGCTACCAGAAAATGCAGGTGGAAATTGACGAGGAAGTTCTCAGGGGAATTGCCTCAATGACCGGAGGAAAATACTACAGGGCTACGGATGCTAAGGAACTTCAGGATATTTACCAGCAAATAGATACACTCGAAAGAACTAAGATCGAGGTGCGGGAGTACAAGCGTTTCAGAGAGCTTTTCGCCTTATTTCTTTTCCCCGCCCTCGGCGTTTTCGTTCTCGATCTGTTTCTGGGGGGTACGCGTTTCAGGACCATTCCGTAAAAGGTGAATCATGCGTTTCAGCGATCCACAGTATTTTCATCTTTTGTGGCTTGTGCCCGCCCTCGGGCTTCTTCTCTGGACGGCTGCCAGGCGAAGGCATAGGCTGCTTTCCCGTTTCGCAACTATGGAACTGACCCGGCGGCTGGCCGTTCCCTTTGTGCCGGGGGTGAGAGGATTGCGCGCCACCGCCTTGCTCGCAGCTCTGACGCTGCTCATTGTGGCCCTGGCACGTCCGCAGTACGGCAAGCAGGCAGTGATCCTGAAGCGGGAAGGCCGGGATATCGTTTTCCTGCTTGATACCTCGCTGAGCATGCTCGCTGATGATATCAAGCCGGACCGGCTGTCCAGAGCGAGGTTCGAGATCACAAGCCTGCTGAGCCGGCTTGAGGGTGACCGCGTGAGCCTGGTGCCCTTTGCTGGCGATGCTTTCGTACTCTGTCCGCTCACCACAGATTACTCGGCCCTGGCCCTCTTCATGGACGGCGTGGATACGGATATTATCTCCCAGCCGGGAACGAATATCGCCAGAGCGCTGAAAGTGGGCACTGAGGCTTTCGACAGGAAAGAGAGAGAATACCGGGTAATGATACTGATCACCGACGGCGAGCAACTGGAGGGGAATGCTTTAGAGAATGCGCGCAAACTTCGCCAGCAAGGGATCAGACTCTACGCAATCGGGATCGGCACCCCGGATGGAGTCCCGATTCCGGTCAGGGATTCCCGGGGTTCAGTAACGGATTATAAGCGGGATTCCCGGGGCGAGGTGGTGATGAGCCGGCTGGGCGAGCCTCTGCTTGTTGACCTGGCCCACGACGGCGGAGGCGAATATTACCGCGCGGGCAGGAACGCAATCGAACTCGACCGTATTTTCGAGGATATCAAGAAGCTGGAAAAAAGACAGCTCGAATCCCGTGAATTCAGCCTGTATCACGACCGCTACCAGTGGTTTCTCGCCGCGGCGCTCCTGCTTCTGTTCTTTGAACCGCTCCTGGTGGAGACTCGCAGGAAAAAAGAGGAAAGTACCAGCGGTGAGCAAAGCACGGTTTATTAAACCTTGGATAGAGGTGGTTTTATGGCTTGGTTAGTCCATAGAATGGTATCGTTTGCGGTCTGTGCGGGCCTTTTTCTCATCTTTTTCGCAGGCTCCTGGACTGACATTTTTCGCAGTGGGCCTGAGCTGGCCGAAAGGGCTTACACAGCAGAGAAATACGAAAAAGCGCTCGAGCTGTATCAGGAGGCCCAGACTCGGAACCCGGACTCTGATACCCTGGCCTACAACCTCGGCAATACTCTCTACAAACTGGGCCGGTTCGATGAGGCCGCGGGCCAGTTCGGCAAGATCCTGGAGAAAGAGTCCCCGGCACTGACTCCCAGGGCGGTCTACAATACGGGCAACACCCTGTTCCAGATGGGCCGCCAGACCCAGAACCAGGAGTTTCTCAAACAGGCGCTCGAGGCCTATAAGCAGTCCATATTTCTCGACCCGGATGATGAAGACCCCAAGTATAACTACGAACTGACCAGACGACTGCTCAAAGAACAGCAGCAACAACAGCAGAACCAGCAGAATCAGGAAGATAAGAAGAAGGATGACAGGCAGCAGCAGAGCCAGCAGAATCAGGAGAAAAAGAAAGAGGACGAACAGCAGAAGCAGCAGCAGGCTCAACAGCAGCCTGCAAAGATGACTAAGGAGGAAGCTGAACGGATTCTCAACGCATTGATGCGTATGGAAAAGGAAATGCAGCAGAAGGAAAAAGATACAAAGAGGGCAACAACCCGGTCCAGGGGGCCTGACTGGTGAGTATTTTTACCGACAAAACAGTGATTCTGAAATATCGCCGGCAGGTTATTGTTGCAGTAATTTTACTCGCTTTCTTTCCATTGAGTGCGGGCGCACAGGATGTTGTCGTGCAACTCAGTGTCAACCCACAGCAGGTTGATATTAACAGCAATCTGCGGCTTACTGTAACAGTTTCCGGCACCATGCGCAGCGTGCCGGAGCCGCAGGTACAGAACCTGGAGAAATTCCAGGTGCTCGGCACGAGCACCTCGAGCCAGTTTTCAATAGTGAACGGACGGATCTCTAGCTCCAGATCATTTGAATTTACTCTGATGCCGAATAATGAGGGCGCGATTGCTATTGGCCCGGCGGTGGTCGAGATAAAGGGGAGGAAATACACCTCGAACACGGTAACGGTCGAGGTTACTTCAGGCGGAGCGGTGTCCCGGAGACAGCCCCCTGCGCCGGGAGGGACCGCTCCGCGGCCGCAGGCCCCTGCCCGGCAGCCGGCTCCACCGCCAGCTTCCTCTTCAGGAGACCTCAACTTATTTATCTCAGGCAATGTGGACAAAAAAGAGGTTTACCTCGGCGAGCAGGTGACATACACTTTCGGATTTTACAACCGTTTGAACCTTGTCGAGAACCCGGAATACAATCCTCCCACTTTCAACGGTTTCTGGGTCGAGGAGATGGAAAAGCAGGCCAGGGTATCAACCAGACAGCTAAGGAATATCATCTACAAGGTACAGGAACTGCGTTACGCTCTTTTCCCTACAGTAGAAGGCGAGGCTACTATCTCTGAGGCAAAGCTTATCTATTATGTCAGGGATATCTGGGACTTTTTCGACCGGGGCAGAAGAATGGTTCTCTCCACCGGGCCGGTCACAATCAAGCTGAACCCCCTGCCGGTTAGCGGACGTCCGGAGAATTTCAGCGGCGCGGTTGGAAAATACGCTGTTTCCTACCGGCTGGATAAGACAGCGGTCAAGCAAGGAGAAGCGATTACCCTGGAATATATCGTTTCCGGAACAGGCAATATCAAGACTATCGGAGAACCCGCGCTCCAGGGCCTGGATGATTTCGACATCTATGAATCAAGAAGCGAGGAGAAAATCGACCGGAGCGGAGCCAAAATCAAAGGAGAGAAGATTTTCAAATATGTCATTGTTCCACGAAAGGCAGGTGACTACCGCCTTCCGGGCATTACTTTTACCTGTTTCGACCCGGAACTGCAAAAATACAGCAGTCTCAGGACCGAGGAGATCGCTTTCACAGTGCAGCCCTCCGAAGAGGAGCAGGAGGCAGTGACCTACCGCCTCTCACCCGAGAGCGTTGTCGCTGTGGGCGAGGATATCCGTTACATCAAGGAAAACCCGCAAGCTCTCAACAGGGCGGCCCGGCCGATGAGCGCAGGCACTGTATTCTGGCTCGTTCACTTTCTGCCTGTGTTCAGTGTGGGTGGCGCCCTTTTGTACCGCCGCCACAAGGGACGCCTGATGAGCGATACAGCCTACGCCAGACTCAGGGGAGCAGGCAAACGCTTTGAGAAAAACATGAAACAGGCCTCGAGAGCCGCCAAGGCAGAAGATTATGCAGCATGCTACGCGGCTCTGGACCGTGCACTGAACCATTTTATCGGTGACAAGCTGAACGTGGAACCCGTAGGAATGCTGACCGAAAATATCGACCAATTTCTCAATGAGAAGCAGCTTCCCGAGGATATCCGCGATGGGGTAAGGGAGTGCCTGGAGCATTTCAGTTTTGTTCGTTTCGCCCCGCAGACCGGTGCGGATGCGGAAACCACAAAGAGATACCATAAAAAAGTAAAAAAACTTTTCAGCCACCTTGACCGGGCGCTATGAGAGTTTTTTCTGATTTAGATAGTGAGGGAATAGTTGCTGTTGAATGCTGAAAGAAAAATTAAGGGCTCTATCCTTTTCAGCCTTAGTCTGCTGATAATAGGAATTGCCGTCCTGTCGGCGGAACCGATAGAAGGAACAACTCTGGAGAATAAATTTCGCCAGGCCAACGAGTTCTACAGCCAGGGAGAGTACGAAAAGGCAATCGGCCGGTATGAGGAGCTGCTCGGCATTGTCGGGCCGAGCGCTGATCTCTACTATAATCTCGGGTGTGCCGCACTCAAGGCGGGCCGCCTGGGCGGTGCAGTGGTTAATGTCCATCGTGCTGCGCGCCTCCGACCACGGGACGAGGATATAAAGGCCAACCTCAAGTTTGTCGAGACGTTAACAAAGTCCGAAAGCGAGGAGGAAATCGGGGAGGAAAACCTGTTATTCAGTTTCCTGATCCGCTGGCTGTTTCTGCTGACCGAAACCGAACTTGC
>JAUVUV010000248.1 GCA_030604975.1 Candidatus Glassiibacteriota bacterium
CCTGGCTTCCGATTCAAAATCAGCTTAAAAAAAACTTGACACCTTTCTTGACCGCTATAATGTTTCAGTTGACCTGACAGTTCAGGAACGAACAAGCTTTTGTCATATTCTTTAATGGCTTTGAAAGTTGATATTGCATCTTGATCTATTTCACAGGCCCGCAAATTAGCCGGAAACTCATTGTAATTCAACATAGTACCGGAGTAAGCCGAACATGGAATTAAAAGAGTTATTCAATGAGTTCAATGTTGAACTCAATCTGGACGTGGACGGGAAGGATGGAGTATTGCTGGCTTTGATCGGTCTTCTGAAACTCGACGACAAGGCTAAGGAAATGCTGCTCAAAATGCTCAAGAAGCGAGAGAATTTAGGGTCTACCGGGATAGGGAAAGGATTTGCTATACCGCATTGCCGTTCACTGGTGGTAGATAAATTGAATGTGGCTTTCGCCAGGCACCCTAATGGGGTGGATTTCAATTCTATTGACGGCAAACCCGCATATTTTTTCTTTCTGATTGTTGCTCCTCCGGTTGAAATATCCAACTACTATCTTCCGGTGTTGGGCAAAGTGGCACAATTTTGCAAGATGCCGGATATCGTTTCCAAGCTTCGTTCTTTAAAAACAGTGGACAATTTTCTGGAATTGCTTGATAAAGCAAGCCCTTAATTATCAACTGTCGGCAAGGTTTATCATGCAGGAAAGTCAACTCAGGCTTTTAATGTTTCTACAGGACCTGCTTTCCCTGAAAAAAGAGATCCAGGATTTCCAGGTGGTCGAACAATACGAGGAGATGGGCTTCGCCTTCGACAGAAAGGAGAGGATCGAGGAGTCTATCAAGGAGGTTACCGAACAACTCGATCAGGAACTTTACCAGCGCTTCCTGCAGATAGCGAAAAAATACGACCGGCCACTGGCACCAGTTAAAAACGGAGTGTGCTACGGTTGTTTCGTTTCCGCCCCTACCGGGAGCAAACTCGTTACCCAGAATAAGGATATAATCGAGTTCTGCAACCACTGCGGAAGAATCCTCTACCGGGCAGGCTAAGCCGCACTGTTAAAGTTGCCCACTAGCACAGAGATTACCCGATTGAAATGCAGCTTGACCGTAAAAGTGTCCGGTTGGAGTGGATTACTATTTTGAAGTTCGATAAAAAAGCCTCTTTTTCCGGGTTGGAAAAAGAGGCTTTCATTGTATAGCTTGCAGTTGCTGGGTATGTCTTATCTTTTTGGTGCAAATTTCAACCGGCGGGCGGCCTTGCGCTGAATCTGGTAGATAAATTTCATCAGCGTTTCCTGTGTCGTATCTGTAATATGGTAGAATTTTGCCTGTACAAGGTTGATGTCTTTCTCTTTCCCCCTATCCTTCCCTGTCCAGACTATCTCGGCTAGAACCGGCTCCCAGTGCTGATCGCTGAGCATCTGGAAATTCAAGTATAGATAGTCTCCCTTGTTAACGCGCTTCCTGGTATTGAAAGCAATCCCCCCTCCGCTTATATCAACTGTACTGGCCACGAACACCGGCAGAATGTTGCAGGATTCGAGATTGTTGTCGACTTCGATCGGGTTGAATTTATCTTTCGGCAGGTGGTAAAAACCGAATTTGAAAAAGACTTCCATCCTGGAGAAATTTCTGGTCTGAACGCGACTGAGTTTCTTGGGGTGTTTCAGGTAAATCAGCCCTTCCCCGGCCACAGGTGGTTGCGACAGGGTAGTGGTAAAATTGTAGCCTGCATCCGATTCCCGGTAAAAATCGATCTCAATCGGTGTCTGCATGGTCACTAGTTTTAAATCTAAATCGAGTTTCGAAGCATCGAGTACTATGTGGTTATGATTGTTATTTTTCACTTGGGAGGAATATTTGTATGGCTGATCGCCTTTCTTGAGGGTGATTTTAACCTCTTGGCCTTTACGGATCTCCTCGGTCGACTGGAGCTGCACGGCCTCTTCGATCTTAATGAACCCAAGTGTTTCCTTTATCTCATCGACCATTTGACGGAAATAATTGTGCTCGTGCTCTGTGAGTTCAACTTTTTTATGGTAACTTTCCACCAGGTGATGGAAAACATCAAAAGAGTAAAGTACCCTGTAAGGATGGGAAATCCCGGTTATCTTGATTGCGTCGGAGAGAAGCTTGATATGTTTTTTACTCAGCTCCTTTTCCGCTGACTTGCGCTCGAAATAGACTCTCTCCCGCTCTCGGGTTTTGGCCGCCTCTCTCCGGGCATTGATTATCGCAAAGATCAGCAGCCCGACCAGTAAACTGCCAAGCGTCCACATTATTATAGGAGCGGCCTTGCTGGATGACTCGGTCCAGCCGGTTTGGATATCCTTCCATCGCTGGGCACGGGGCAGGAGGTGGTAAAGCGTTTCGCCCGCTAAACAATCAACCAATCGGGCCAGAAAAGATAGCAGCTGGCTCACTGTTGCCTCCTCATTCCGGATAATGAAATATCAAGCCATGATCTCAATGCCGGAATCAGTTTGTGGATTGAATGGCCTCCGGGGAAAAAAACTCTTTTCGCCGTACCCGGTCAACACCGCGAATTCGTTTAAGCGAGTTGATAATCTGATTCAGTTGCTTAAGGTTTTTGACTTCCACGAGAAAAACTGCTGTAAACTCGAATTCTTTGGTTTTGATAGTAGCGCTGCGGATATTGGTTCCTGTTTCGGTTATCGCTGTGGTGAGATCAGCGAGCATTCCCTTGCGGTCTGTCCCGGTGACAAGAAGCCGCACGATAAAATCCTGATCGCTGTCGGCCTGCCAGTCAATAGCCACTCTTCTGTTCGGGTCAATATTCATCCGCAGCAGGTTCGGGCAATCGGCACGGTGAATTGAAATACCTCTTCCCCTGGTAATATAACCCACCACTTTATCTCCGGGAACCGGCCGGCAGCATCCAGCGTAGGTTAACATCAGGTTGCCGATCCCCTGGAGTTTTATACCCGTGCTGCTCTTTCTTATTTTATCGACAAGCCGGTCAAATGTCGAGATCCGCGGCGCCTTTTCCTGCTCCTGATCCTCCGGAAAAAGCTGATGGAAAACCTGACCCACCGAGATATGTCCCTGGCCGATTGCCTCAAAGAGTTTCTCCATCGGCGGGCTAAGATTGAATATCTCCAGAAGTTCTTTCAAGCGGTTGTCATTCACCTTGGGCTTGCGCTGACGTTTCAGTTCGCGATCCAGCATTTCCCTGCCCAGTTTGACACTGTCGGCAAACTCCTGCTCCCGGATCCAGGAGCGGATCTTACTGCGTGCCTTGGCCGTGCGCACGAATTTAATCCAGTCCTTGCCAGGCTTGGTATTGGCCTTGGTGATAACCTCAACTGTCTGACCGCTCTTGAGCCGGGTATTCAGAGGGGCGATCCTGCCGTCTATTTTACCTCCTGAGCAGTGAAGGCCGATCTCGGTGTGCACTGCAAATGCGAAATCGATCAGGGTAGAATCGGCAGGAAGTTTGATTAACTTGCCTTTTGGGGTAAATACGAAAACCTCATCGTGAAACAGGTCGATTTTCAAAAACTCCATGAAATCCTTGGGATCCTTGGTTTCGCTCTGCCATTTTAGTACCTCGTGCAGCCAGGTCATGCGCTTGTCCATGTCTCTTTCTTCCTGCTGGCCCTCTTTGAACTTCCAGTGCGCGGCAATACCGTACTCAGCGGTGCGGTGCATATCGTGAGTGCGGATCTGAACCTCAATCATCTGGCCGTTTGGCCCGTAAACCGAAGTATGCAGGGACTGATACATGTTGGATTTCGGCGTGGCGATATAATCCTTGAAACGGTCGTGGAGTGGAGTCCATGTAGAGTGTACGATACCGAGGACATAGTAACAGTCGGCCACTGTATTTGCAAGCACTCGAAGACCGAGCAGGTCATAGATTTCCTCGATAGACCTGCCCCGGCGTTCTATTTTCTTATAGATACTGTACAGATGCTTGGGCCGGCCGGATACCTCGGCCTGGATACCAGCCCCGGTGACCGCTCTCTGTAGCGGTTTTTCAAACTGGTCGATCAGGCGTTCCCGTTCCTGGCGTTTCTGTGATACCTTTTTGGCGAGTTGATGGTATTTTTCCGGCTCAAGGGACTTGAAAGCAAGGTCCTCGAGTTCCCCGCGGATCAAGGCTATACCGAACCGGTGCGCCAGGGGCGCGTAAATATCGATCGTCTCCCTGGCGATTCGTTTCCTTTTCTCCTCTGGCAAGGCATTCAGGGTACGCATGTTATGAAGCCTGTCAGCTAATTTGATCAGAATCACCCGGATGTCCTTGGCCATCGAAAGGATCAGCTTGCGGTAGTTTTCCACCTGCGCTTCCTGGGCAGAGCGGAAAACATAGCCGTCCATCCGGCCGATCTTGGTCAACCCGTCTACGATCCCTGCGATTTCATCACCGAAAGCTTGCCGGATTTTCTCCAGGGGACAGTCCGTATCCTCGATCACATCATGAATCAGCGCGCTTGCAATCGATACGGTATCGTAAAGGTTAAG
>JAUVUV010000453.1 GCA_030604975.1 Candidatus Glassiibacteriota bacterium
ACCTGTTTATTGAACTGATTCCACTGGAAGAGACCTATAACTATAACATTCAGGTGTTGACCAATTTCTGGCGCTACCAGGAATTAAACGGGGAGGAGGAAAATCTTTTTTCCTGGAGACTTCCAGCCTATTCAAAAGTTAATTAAGCAACCCCGGGAATTAATAGAGAGTATCAAATCTACTAATTTCTTGACAGTTTTATCCCCATACACTATACTATTCCACAGGACGATTGTCTTTATGATTGCGGACTTTAAAGGCCTTATCGTAAAGGCCACCGTGTTCCAATTCATCTCATTACCAGGAGTTCTTTATATCTCAAGGAAGTGGAAATAAGGCCGTCCTGGTTCAAGGTCTTTGTAAAAACTATACAGTTAGTAACACAACCAGCCGTGTCCTAAAAGAAATATCTTTCGGCGTTCCCCACGGAGAATTTTTCTCTCTGATGGGCCCTTCCGGCTCTGGCAAGTCCACTTTGCTTTACCTGCTGGGAGGATTGACCCATCCAACCTCGGGGCGCATCTGGCTCGATGGTTGTGAACTGACCAACCAGATAGACAGCAAGATTACACGGCTGAGGTATGAAAAGATCGGTTTCGTTTTTCAAAGATTTAACCTTTTACCTACACTGACAGCCCTCGAGAACGTTTCCATTGCGCTGAAATTGACCTTGTTTTCCAATGGAAACGGTAAACGAGACCTCGCTTCTCCCGAGGAGCTGCTACGCCTGGTTGGATTGGGCGCTAAAATGGATCACCGCCCGAGCGAGTTGTCGATAGGAGAGCAGCAGAGGGTTGCAATAGCACGCTCCTTGGTCCGCAGGCCGTCAATCCTGCTTGCCGATGAGCCAACCGGCAGTCTGGACCGTGAAAATACCTTGAAAATCCTGGATATTTTCACCAGATTGCACAGCGAGCGTAAGCAGACAATAATCATGGTCACCCATGATCCAACTGTCGCCCAGCAGGGTGACAGAACTTTGAATCTCATAGATGGTCTAATCCAAGAGTAAGGGATCGTTTAGATGAAAAAGCTCACCAAGAGAGAAACCGCGGGTATTTTGAGCAAGGGTATTCCAGCATATCTGCTCGGCTACCCCACAGCGGTTTCATTCGAGATGACCTATTCCTGCACTGGGAACTGCCATCACTGCAACATGGGCGGTATTATCAAGGATGAAAAGCGGATCGCCCCGGCCGATTACGGGCGCCTGATGCACACGCTCAAACCGGTGATCGTTCAGATTTCAGGCGGGGAGCCTCTGTTGCGGGATGATTTGACCGAGGTAATGAGGGCGATCAAGCCTAAAGGCTGCAGCACCCCGTACCTGATTGTGGTAACCAACGGCTCCCTTCTCACCGAAGAAAAATATCTCGCGCTCAGGGAGGCTGGAATGGGCCAGCTTTCGGTCTCCCTCTGTTTCCCGGATCAGCGCCATGACCAGTGGCGGAGAGTCAAGGGCCTTTTTAATCATCTGGATACCCTGATTCCAAAACTCGCCGCTCTCGGGCATGATGATATCGTGCTCAATAGCGCGATCACCAGGGAGAACATGCCGTATATCATGGATCTGACGCGCACGGCCGAACGATGGGGAGTTTCAATCTCCTTCAGTGCCTATTCAGTGTTGCGTACTGGTGATCGCAGTTATACTATCGAATCCCCCGAGGACCTGAAAAAACTCCGCGCCCAGCTCGACGAGTTGAGGTCTTACAAGGAAAATAACTGCGGACGCATTCAAAACGCGGATTTCATCATCGAGGGCACATTCGACTTTTTCAAATACGGCGAGATCAAACCCTGCAGCGCCGGGCACCATTTCCTGGTGGTTACTCCAGAGGGTTATCTCAAGCCTTGCTCCATGCACGATAAGGAGTATACCTCGCTTCGCGAAATCAAGCGCACTTTCGTTCCGAACAATGACTGCGGCGGCTGCTACGTGTCGATCCGCAGTTACCTGGACAAGTCTTTGCCATCTATGGTCAAAGAGTATTTCAGTACGCATTCGATCAACCGAAAAAAGAACGGCCGAGCGGCGAATGTAGCCTGAAATTAGGAAGGTTGATTGCATGAGGAAAGTTTTCAGAGTTGTATTAATCAGTTTTACTATACCGGTAGCGGTTGCCAATTTGACTGCCTCCAGCTGGTTGACTGTGGACCAGGTTCTCCAACACATGAACGAGGCTAATCAGCGCCTGAAGGACCTTCAGGCTGATTTTGTCCAGACCAAAGAAATGATGTTTTTCGACGACCGGATCGTCTCCCGGGGTAAATTCTATTTCCGCAATCCGGATAAACTCGTCCTGGACACCCATTCCCCTGAGCATCAGCAGTTGATTATCAATCACAATCATGTATGGCTCCATTACCCGGACCTGAAACAGGTACACGAACTGTCTCTCACGCAGACCAAGGGGCTGAGCGCACTGTTTGTCGGGTTTGGCGGATCGGTGAATGATGTCCGTGAGCAGTTCACGGTGAAAATCGAGGATACGGCTGTAGATAAAAACGGAAAAAATTGCTACACGCTCTCTCTTGTGCCTTTGGAGGGTACCCCTGCGGCGAGTTCTGCCTTGGGTCTTGATCGGGTGTTGCTGACAGTATCCGAGGGAAAATGGTACCCGGTACGCACCCAGATCGTGCAGAAAAATGGCGACAGGACCATTCTGGAGTATTCCAACCACATCGATAATCTCAAGCTTTCCGAAAGCCGTTTCACCTTCAATCCGCCTGCTGGTACACAGGTGATCAACCACACCTCCGAAAGCGGGGTGGCACGGTAAGT
>JAUVUV010000105.1 GCA_030604975.1 Candidatus Glassiibacteriota bacterium
CAATGCTTTTCGCCCCGGACGGCTCGGCTGTGAAAAACGCATTCTCCCTTGAAGAGTCCACAAGCAATCATCTTGCCGGAGCCGCGGTTTCTGTGGGCGAAAACGGCGGTTCCTATGTGGTCTGGGAGCGCTGGGCACTGTCCGAATCAGCCCCCGATCTCGTGCTCGGCCGCCTGGACAGCCTGGGCACCAGTATCGGCTCGCCCGCGGAAGTGGCCTCTTCAAGCCTTGGGGGAGGAAGGCTGGCCTCGGTCGCCGCTGCCCCGGACGGGAGCCACATGGTGGTCTGGCGCCAGGGCGCGGTCTCCAGGAACAATGCCCACGTGCAGGCCAGGCTGTACGGCCCCCAGGGACAAACAGTACTTAACAATATAAGGATCAGCCAGGACAGGCTGGAGTATCTCGGCACCGCAGGGCGTCCGGTTGTGGCCGCTTCACCAGTCAACGGCAATTTCCTCGTGCTCTGGCAGGAATTTTTCAGCCACTGGCAGCGACTTTACTACAGGATGTATACCAGTTCCGGGGACAGTCTCGATCTCGGGGACGGGCTTTACCTCCCGCAAATGGAAAGCACGGAGAAAGGCGGCTCGGTCCAGATCAGCCAGTCCAGTCCCGCTGTTGCCACAGACTCCTCAGGCGGTTTCACGGTGCTCTGGATCGAGACAGTCTCCGGCGGAGATTCGCGCCTGGCTGGAGTGAAAATCGACTCTCAGGGCCTGGCACAAGGAAGCCCTTTCAGGGTGCCGGGCGTGGATATGGCCTCGCTGCCGGCAGTCAATATCCTCGCTCCCGGCCGTATCGCCGTGGCCTGGCAGGATACAGTGGGAAGCAGGAGGCGCCTTTTGGCCCTGGAGATAGATTTCCACAGCGTTTCCGGGACCGTAGTCCTCGCCTCCCGCCACAGAGATACAACTCCCGTTTTCGTTCATATCGAGGGCAATGTTAACGATTCCGTGGAAGTGGATCGTGACGGCAATTTCAGTTTCAGCACGCTCGTGGGAGGCGAGTATCGAATCTGGCTGTCTCGCAATGGAGAGCTGCTGCCCTGCCTGCGTTCGTCCTTTACTCTCGGCAAGGACGATTCACCCCGGATGAACCTGGGCGTTGTAGCGGAGCTCTCCTCAAATCCCGGGCCGCAGTTGCCCCTGGCCGGCGGAGTCTATCTGCACGCGAACACGCCCAATCCGTTTAATCCCTCGACTACGATTACTTTCGAGATTACCGAAAGGGACGAATCTGTCCGTGTCCTGCTGGCTGTTTACGATTTGAGGGGAAGGCTGGTTAAAACTTTGATGGACGCAGACCTGGCCGGCGGCACCTATTCGCTGGTCTGGGGCGGCCGCGATAATGCGGGAAGAATGATGCCCTCTGGAGTTTATTTCCTGCGCTTGCGTGCCGGAGCCGAGAGCATGATGCGCAAAATGATTCTCCTCAAATGATTTATGAATTGACAGCGAAATAACCGTGGGGGCGAGGCGTGCCTCGCCTGCCTGCGACTGAGCATCGGCTCAAAGATACAACACAAATAATTTTAAACTTACCAAAGGAGCGAGAGATGCCGCAGGTGTTGATCGCCACCAAACTGGATTCAGTGGCGGAGGAAGTTCTCCGGGATGCCGGTATCGAGGTCGAAGTGTGTCCGGGACTGGACGAAAATGCTATGGCGGAAAAGATCCCTGGTTTTGATGGACTGATAGTTCGCAGTGACAAGGTTACCCGAAAAGTGCTTGACGCCGCCAGTGACCTTCAGGCCATTGTCCGGGCAGGAACAGGGGTAAATACTATTGACGTGGCTTATGCCACCAGCAAAAACGTGCAGGTGATGAACACACCGGGGGCAAACAGCAACTCGGTAGCCGAGCTGGCCGTCTCTTTCATGCTTGCCTCCTGCAGAAAGCTGGTTTATGCGGACAGTTCAGTGAAAAAGGGGCTGTGGGAAAAATCCAAGCTCATGGGCCAGGAACTTCAGGACAAGGTTCTCGGCATTGTCGGCCTGGGCAATATCGGTTCGCTGGTTGCCGCCAAAGCCAGGGGGTTCGAGATGAACATTATCGGATTCGACCCGGTGATCTCCGAATCCAAGGCAGCCGATATGGGAATTGAGCTCAAGAATCTCGAGGAGATATTCTCCGAAGCCGATTTTATCAGTTTACACGTACCGCTCAACGACAAAACCCGGGGCATGATCGGCTCCGAGCTCCTGGAGCGCCTGAAACCGGGAGCGATGCTGATTAACACCGCCCGGGCCGAAATTATCGACCCTCAGGCCCTGATGGATATTCTCACACAGCGGGATGACATTCTTGTGGGAACAGACGTGTTCTTCGAGGGTGACACCGAGGGTGAGAAGGAGTTGGCCCGGATCGGTGACCGGCTGATCGCAACACCCCACCTGGGCGCGAGTACCAGAGAGGCTAACCGGCGGGCCGCACTGGCAGCGGCAGAGGGAATACGCGATTTCCTGATCAAACGCATGGTGCGCTACCCGGTAAACAACCTCGAGATTCCACCGGACCTGGACCCGCGTTTCCTCGAGCTGACCCATCTGATCGGGGAAATCGCCTATTACAATATCGGCGGCGACCAGCCGCACGAGGTGCTGATAACCTGTTACGGCAGGCTGAACAAACATACCGAATTGCTCACCGGCTACCTTCTCAAGGGATTGATGGATATCTACCAGATGGAGGTTATCTCGCCCCGTGAGGCCGAAAAACGTGCCATAGAAAACGGAATCAACGTGGTCAGGCGCATTCCTGATGACACAAAAGGTTATGGCGAATCGATGACTATCGATATCCTTTCCAAGAAAAAGGGCTACCGGGAAACCAGTATCAGGGGTACGATCACTCAGCAGAGCGAATTGAAAATCAACCGCATCGATACATTTCTCAACCTCGACCTGATCCCGAGCGGCCACATGCTTTTCTCCTATCAGCAAGACCGGGTGGGGCTGATTAACGATATCAGCTCGGCTCTTTCCCGCGGAGGAATAAATATCCTCAATATCCGCTTTACAACCGACAGGGAGGGGCGATCGATTGCAGTCCTGCAAACAGAAAAAGGCGTACCGGCAAAGATTTTCAGCGAAATAAAACAGGCCGTATCGGCCTACAAGGCTTTCATGATGAAGGTGTGAGAACGGGATAGGTGGATATATTACAAATAACCTCAGCCGGATACTGTGACAGATGAGCAGACGCAGCAGAAAAAGAGCTTCCAACGGCCAGCAGGGCCGTCCAAAAGATCACGGGCGCACCCGAAAGGCAAAATCCAACGGGGATAAAACACCCGAGAGCAAAAAGAGCAACGGCAGGCAGTCAAAGGCCAACATGGTGGTCCTTCTGGACAGCGACCCGGACTACGTGGAAATGGAGTCCAAAGCCGTGGTCAATTACATTTCGGGTTATAATCCGATGGGATTCACCCTGGCCGGCAGAGTGCTCAGCTATATCAGCAATCCCCGCAACGACGGTAGAATAGGCCTGGTGATTCTGGATATTGAGATGAAGGATGCGGAGGGAAACTCAGTGGATGCGGTACTCGAACTTCTGGCCCGGAAGAAGAATATTCCCATCGCCGCGGTAAGCTCTAACAACACCTCGGAAAACGTTCGGCGGCTTCTAGAACTGGGCAGTTTAGGCTTGCTTCCCAAGGCCTTTACAATGGAAATATTCGTCCGCTTTGTGAAAAATATTCTCCGTCACGGAAGTTCTCCGGCCTGGCAGTGCAATAAATGCGGTAAGCTGGTGATTGTGAACCATATCGACATGCTGAAAATGAAGCCGATCAGGTGCACGGATAGAGATTGCAACTCAACCGATATAATCGAGATAAAATTCACCGCCCCCTCCCCCGCTAAAGGCTGATACCCGGCGGTAGATGGCTTTTTATCTTTTCGTTCAGCCGAACCTGACATTCCTGCCCGCCAGCACCGCTTCGGCAATTTCCACCGACTGGAGGCAATCTGCCAGAGAGGGTTGAGGCCGGTCTCCCCCGGCAAGGCAGGAGATAAAATGCTCCACCTCTCCCAGGAAACCTGTAATCTCCAGATGGTCGCGCATGGACTCCGGCCAGAGACGGTTGTCCTGGATAAAGTGCCGCTTTCTGCCCTCGACAAACAGAAGCCTTCCCGGATAGTCCACTGTCCAGTCAAGAGGGGCCTCCAGCGTGATAGTCCAATTGTTGCCGTGAACCGTATAGCGTTCGGTTTCCATTCCTGTTTCGGGAAGGATTGAAAGCCTGCCCAGCAGGCCCGATTCGAAATCGAACTCCACAATATAAGCCGGAGCCTTGTTTGCCGCCAACTCGAGCTTTTTCACCCTCAACCCGGCAACATCCCCTCCCAGATAACGCATCAGGTCAATCGCGTGCACGGCTGTGCCGAAGGCAAATTCCGGTTCTGTCCGCTCGTGGCGCAGCATTTCGGCTATCAGCAATTGCGGCGGCCGTTCTGCCTGTTCGATCAGTTCTTTCATGCGCAGGGCCAGCGGCATGAACCTTCGGTTGAGGGCCACGAGGTTTGCCACTCCGTGTTTTTCAGCCGCGGAAAACAGCTCGCGCACCTCGCTGCTGCTCACCCCCGGCGGTTTCTCCAGCAAAACAGGGATTCTGCGCCGGATGAACTGAAGCGCCACTTTTTTCATGCTCTCCGGGTTGACAAGAATACAGGCCCCGTCGAGCTTTTCACTCACAATCATCTCGCCGGTATCCGTATAAACCTTGTTGAATCCGAATCGGGAAGCCAGCTCGCGCGCCCTTTCTTCTTTCAGGTCGCAGATCGCCGCGAGTTCCAGTTGCGGGTATTTTTTCTGCAATCGAGTCAATGAAGCGCAGTGATACGTTCGGCTGATAAACCCGGCGCCCACAACTCCGATGCGCAAGCTTTTCATTTTTTTCTCCCCTGAAACCGGCTGGCTTTTAGCTGTTGCACTTGACAAAGTAGCTTATCGAACGGTTGTAGCTCCGCTCCTGGGTATCTGTGAAATAGCAGGCAGGCAACTCGCCGTTCCGGCGGTGATAGACGATACACTCGCAGCACCTGCCCTTGCGGCTGCACGGCTCATAGCTGCAGTTGCAGATCGAAAGGTTTTTCTCTTGATTGTCGCAGGCCATTTATAACTCTCCTTCGGCAGATAGAAATTTGGAATGTCCCAGTTATAATATACATATGGAGTCTGCAATTTAAGCGAACAATCCCCGAATTTCAAGAATCATAGGTTTTTTGAGGTTAATACAGTCCTTGCGGGTAGCAAGGTGGCAGTTTAAATTCCAGTTTAATCCGGCCGGAGACATTCCGGAATTCTAACCTTAACCCTGGAGGGAGTATTTGCAGAATCTTCGTCTGGGTGACTGGTTGATGATCCTGGTGTACAGTGTACTGATGGTTGTAATCGGAATCTACTGTGCACGTTACGCCCGCAAGGGAGTGAACTATTTCGCCGGCGGAAGAAAGATTCCCTGGTGGCTGTCCGGGATCTCGAGCTGGATGGGCGCATTCAGCGCCTATGTTTTTGTCGGCCTCGCCTCTGCCGTGTACGAGGTGGGACTGGCAGTCCTGTATCACCTCCTCTACGCCATGGCTTTCGCCTGGTTCGTCGGCTCCCTTCTCTGGGCGGACAGGTGGCGTCGCACCGGCATTATCACCGTGCCGGAATACATGGAAAAACGCTTCAACCTGGCCACCCGCCAGGTTTTCGCCTGGATCGTAACCCCTTTCCGCATTGCCGATGACGGGGTCAAGTGCTACGCCACGGCAAAAATTATCGCCTTCGTTTTCGGCATACCCTCCTGGATCAGTATTATCGGGCTCTCCCTGGTTACAATCGCCTATACGATGATCGGCGGGCTGTGGGCGGTGATGATTACCGACATGGTTCAGTTCACGATCCTGATCCTGGTCATTTTCGTGGTGGTTCCTGTGGGCCTGGCCAAGGTCGGCTGGCTCACCGGGCTGACTGAGGGCGCTCCGGGGCATTTTTTCCAGCCATTTCACGATCCGGGCAGTTTCGACGGTGATTTCACACTATTGTATTTCGTGGCGATGTGGCTGATGCACCCGTTTCTCTATAACGGGAGTTTCACCCTCGTGCAGCGTTATACCACAGTGCCCACTCCGCGCGATGCCCGAAAGAGCGCCAGGCTTTCGATGTGGCTCGGCCTGATTTTCTTCCCGCTCATGGTTGCCCCGCCAATGATCAGCCGCGTGCTTTACGGCGATGTGCTGATGGGTAGCCCGGCCCTGATGGAGACCAGCTACATCAGGCTTTGTGTCGACCTGCTGCCTGTTGGAATGATTGGGGTGGTGGTCGTAGCCATCATGGCCGCTACGATGAGTGCCCTCTCGGCAGACTATAATATCTACGGTGCAGTGCTGACCAACGATCTCTATCACCGCTTGATCAACCCTGAAGCCTCCCAGCGTAGAATTGCAATCGTCGGCAAGTTCTGCACCCTGCTGGTCGGCGGGCTGGCCCTGCTTCTGGCGCTCGGCGTGGAGTCCATGGGCGGGGCGTTCACGGTGATGATGACAATCCTCGGCATGATCGGCGGGCCGACCACGATCCCTATCCTGCTCGGACTGTGGATCCGGCGGCCGGCCCCCGGCGCGGCGATTGCTGCGGTCACGAGCGGAATCGTTTTCGGTGCCCTGGCCAAGTGGGTCTGGGGTTTCACTTTCGCTCCTTTTGTGCTGGGCAACATGGCTGTGACCGCAGTGGTCTTTCTGGCCTGGGGCTGGCTCTGGCCCGCACGGGGTGAGATAAAAGAGAAAATCGACCTGTTTTTCAACCGTATGCTCACTGGGCAAGGGATTCGGCAGAGCGATGAGGAAGCTGTCGAAGACGAGCCTGCAGGCGATAAGGAGGCTGACGAAGCCCCGTCGCCTTTCGCCATTGTTGGAGTAATTATCGGGGTGATCGGCCTTGCTCTCGGAGCTGTGGGCTTGTTTTCCGGCACTGATTTCGGAGTGACGATCAACAGTGTGATCTCGCTGGTCATGCTTGTTCTCGCCGGTATCATGGTGCGCTTCGGCAAGTCGATTGCCAGTAACTAAATCATAGTGTCGTGTCCTATAAATAGATAAACAATAAAGAGAATATTTCTTAAATCCCCCCTGACCCCCCTTTGCCAAAGGGGGGTGGGGGGGTTGGGTGGGGAATTAAGGTGTTGTCATTGGCGTATTTGAAATGGCTGTGGGTGGATTGTAAACAACATCCTCCCC
>JAUVUV010000174.1 GCA_030604975.1 Candidatus Glassiibacteriota bacterium
CGATTATCTTTGCTGTTCCTTTTCTTTTTGCTTACGGCAGCGAGGCCTGGTACGAGATACTTCACATCTACCTCGCAGACTACATCCCCTTTATCATCCTCCTCTGGGGGCTGTTTACCGCCTCAGGAGGCATTCTGATCAGGGGCAAGCTGAAAGGAACCCCAACTGTCAATACTGTATTCCTGCTGATCGGCACGATCATCGCCTCGTGGGTAGGAACTACCGGTGCCGCGATGCTTTTGATTCGTCCGGTGATCCGTTCGAATAAAGAGCGCAAGAACAAGATACATATTATCATCTTTTTCATTTTCCTGGTAGCCAATATCGGAGGCAGCCTCACCCCGCTGGGAGACCCACCGCTGTTTCTCGGGTTCCTTCACGGAGTGTCCTTTTTCTGGACCTTGAAACTGCTGCCAATGATGTCATTTGTTTCGGTTATCCTGCTGGCGCTCTTTTTCCTGATCGACACCGTTCTATACAATCGCGAAAAGAAAACCGCCGGCGAACGGGCTGCAATGGGCAGAGAAGAAGAAACGGAGCCGATCAAGGTGCTGGGGCTTTACAACCTGATTTTTCTGATGGGGATCATGGGAAGCGTACTGATGAGCGGTATGGTGAAACTCGGGGAAGTCAATGTCGGTGGAGTGCATATGGGAATCCAGAACATCCTGCGCGATATCCTGATCATAATCATGGGCCTGCTTTCCCTTTACTTCACCCCGAAAGCCATTCGGGAGGAAAACGAGTTCACCTGGTTTCCCATTCAGGAGGTAGCCTACCTGTTTGCCGGCATCTTTATGACTATCGTACCAGCTCTTGCCATCCTTCGTGCTGGAGAACACGGGGCGCTCGCATTCCTGATCGAAATCGTGCGTCAGCCGGTACATTATTTCTGGATTACCGGTTCCCTTTCCAGTTTCCTGGATAATGCGCCCACCTATCTCACGTTTTTCAACAGCGCTCTCGGCCAGCTCTTGCCCGGAATCCCCGAGGCCCAGGCTGTACCAGAGCTGATGACCACATACAAGATTTACCTCAAAGCGATAAGCTGCGGGGCGGTATTTATGGGAGCGATGTCTTATATCGGCAACGCGCCGAATTTCATGGTTCGTTCGATCGCCGAGGAAAGCGGAATCAAGATGCCGAGCTTTTTCGGCTTTATGGTCTATTCGATCTGTATCCTGATCCCCTTGTTTTTCCTGGTCACCATGATCTTCTTTTAAAGTGAGTTATCAGGCCAGAGAAGATGTATGTTTTGATGACGGTTTGGGCGTGAAGTATATTACTCCTGCTCAAACCATTTTTCTTTTTAAATCTTTTGGCATTAATCTTTCTTTGACAGTTATGCCATGCGTAACGGCTTTCTTCGCCGCGGATCAGACTTGCTTGAGAGTACCAGCCTGCACCAGCTCGGCGCCCTGGCGGACAGGGTCCGCCGCTGGCTGCACCCCGAGGGTATTGTCACTTTTATCAATGACAGGAATATAAATTACTCGAATATCTGTATCAGCCGCTGCCGTTTCTGCGCCTTTTATCGCACCCAAAAAGATCCCCAGGCTTATCTGCTGTCATCCGAGGAGATAGGCCGGAAAATCGATGAGGCAAAGTCCCGCGGCGCTGTGCAGATTCTTCTACAGGGGGGGCTTCATCCAGACCTGAGTCTGGATTGGTACCTGGAACTGCTGCGTTACATCAAGCGTTACCATCCGATTCACGTGCACGGTTTTTCCGCACCCGAGATCGACCATATCAGCCGTGTTTCCGGCCTCAGTCACGAGCGTGTGATCGAGAAACTGGCTGAGGCCGGGCTCGACTCGATCCCCGGCGGGGGAGCCGAGATTCTCTGCGCCCGGATTCGCCGTCTGATCAGTCCGCGCAAGCTGGGCGTGAGACGCTGGCTCAGAATACACGAAACCGCTCACAGTCTGGGACTCAAAACCACGGCCACCATGGTTTACGGGCTGGGGGAGAGGATGAGCGAGATTGTCGTTCACCTTCGCCATATCCACTCGCTTCAGGAGCGCACCGGTGGTTTTACCGCATTCATTCCCTGGAGCTTTCAGCCGGCAAACACCAGGCTGCCGCTTGAAAAAACCACCCCGGCGCTCTATCTGCGTATTCTCGCAGCAAGCCGGATACTGCTTGACAACGTGCCCAACGTCCAGGCCTCCTGGGTAACTCAGGGGCCCGATATCGCGCAGCTTGCCCTTTATTTCGGGGCCAACGACTTTGGCAGCACGATGCTCGAGGAGAACGTGGTGCGTGCCGCCGGCTGCAGTTTCAAAGTGATGGATGAAAAAACCATCGCCAGGCTGATCCGCCAGGCGGGCTTCCGCCCGGCTCTCAGGAGCCAGGACTACAGTATCATTCGAAAGCTTTGAAGTGGATTAATAGCTTGAAAGGGACATATCGCCATGGAGCAATCTTTATCCGCCCTGGAAAAAGCTCCGAAAAATTATAAGGGTTTTGCAGTTATCGGCGGAAGCGGCGCTTACGACATTGCCATGAATCTTATCGGTGAACCCCTGGGTGAACTGGCTCTGGATACCCCTTTCGGCAAAGTCTCAGGCATCCGTTTCCTCGGTCTGGAATCAGCCGGCGGCTCAGTCGCTTTCATCTCACGGCACGGTTGGACTGGCTACACGATTACTGCTCCGGATGTTAATTATCGGGCGAATATCTGGGCCTTGAAAGAGATCGGCACAACGAGAATCCTCTCCTGGAGCGGTCCTGGGACGGTGGATCCAAATTTTACGCCGGGTGATTACGTTCTCCCGGAAGACCTGATCGATCTCACCAGGAAAAGAGAAAACACTTTTTTCACCGGGACCGGTCTGGGGTTTATCCGGCAGAATCCCGTGTTTTGTCCCACAATGCGGAAAGTGCTGGTCAGGAGCCTCGAAAGCCTGGGGGTGGACTACCATACTGACGTGGTGTACGCGGTTACCGAGGGTCCCCGTCTGGAGACCCCGGCAGAGGTACGGATGATAAAACGCCTGGGAGGGCAACTGGTGGGCATGACCCTGGCCCCGGAAGCGTTTCTGGCAACTGAACTCGAAATCTGCTACCACGCTTGCTGTTACGTGGCAAACTGGGCTGAAGGTGTAAAGGAGCTTCCCTATAGAGCAGGGGAGCTTTTCGAGGGAATGGTCGAGGAGAATCTTGGCTCAAGGGTGGAAAATGCTGTTCAGGGTTTTGCGGATATCGTACGAGAGACCGCATCAGGGCTTTCGGCCTTGAAAAAACGCACCTGCCCCTGCTCAAGAGCCATGGAGCGCTACCGGCGCACCGGGCGAATCGGGCCGGACTGGCACACATGGATTCTCCAGCGGTGATCAGGATTCGGGCCAAGGCGGCTCTTATTGACAAGACCTTTAAAGAAACCTAAATTCAGGTTTCAAGTAATTTATTAAAAATTGCTATGTTAGAGAGCAGATAAACCCAAAAAACTGTTCCCGGTTTTCATATCAGCGATCTTTCATTCTGTGATGTTATTTTTATGAATCTAATGATGGAGAAAAAAATAAATGGAAGAAAAAGTTCTGATAATAATCGGCAGTGAATCAGACCGTGAGGTCATGTCGAAAGCCGAGAAAGTGCTCGAAGAGGCCGGCGTTGGCTATCGGACGGTCGTTTCCAGTGCTCACCGCGACCCGGACGGCACCAGGGAAAAAGTGATCCAGGCAGACAAGGATGGAATCAAAGTAATCATAGCAGGTGCCGGATTGAGTGCGGCTTTGCCGGGTTTTTGCGCATCCCTTTCACCTCTGCCGGTAATCGGGGTACCGATCGCCTCCGGGGCCCTGGCCGGCCTGGACGCGCTTCTTTCGATAGCGCAAATGCCGCCCGGAGTTCCTGTTGCAACAGTCGGGATAGACGGGGCGCAAAACGCTGCTCATCTCGCCTTGCGAATCTTAGGACTAATCCGTGATTGAAAAGCTCGTTACAATCCATGGTGGCAGTTATCCCGAGGATTTGCTCGATACGGCCGCCTCGCTGTTAAAAGAGGGCGCCGTAGTCGTTCATCCCACGGAAACTATTCACGGTTTCGGTTGCCGGTACGACAGCATCGAGGCGGTCGAGCGTATCATGAGGATCAAGGGCAGGGAGGGTAAAAAGCCCATGATTCTGCTTGTTCCCGGAAAGGGCTGGATCGAGAGGCTTTGCCGGGAGGTACCGGAGGCGGCATGGAGACTGGCCGAACTTTTCTGGCCGGGAGCGTTAACCATAGTTTTTCATGCCCGGCAACAGGTTCGCCAGAACTGCCCCTGGATCTATCAGACCGTGGCGCTGCGGCAGACTGCGCATCCATTCACGGCTCAGCTTGTGCAGAAAATCGATTTACCGGTGGTCTCCACCAGCCTCAGCAGGTCCGGCCAGGCGTTGCCGCGGGACTTCCGCCGGTTTCTGGACAAGTTGGTAGAACAATTCAAAACGGACAATTCACTCCGGCTGGAGCTTGCGATTATTGACGAAAAACTCGAAAATGGCTCATCGCAGCCTTCCACCATTGTTTCGGTCGTGGATAAAAACTCGATCACTCTGATCCGTGAAGGAGCCCTGACAGCCGAGGAAATTGCTGAAATAAGCGGTCTTAATGTGCTCAGAAAATAGCAACGCCAGCGTATGCATACTCATTGATTACGGTCTCGCGAGATAGATATGACTGGAAAAGCTGATCAAAAAATCAACCTTCTTTTTCTCTGCACTGGAAACACCTGCCGCAGTCCGATTGCAAAGGTGCTTTTTGAAGATATGTTATCCCGGAGCGAGTTGAGACACAGGGTCAGGGTTGAATCGGCTGGGACTATGGCTGCCGAGGGCTGTCCGGCAAGTCAGTTTGCTGTTGAGGTTTGTCGGGAACAGGACCTGGAGCTTTCATCACATAACAGCAAAACTATCACAGATAAACTTATCGCAGACTCGGATCTGATTCTTGTCATGCAGGCCTCGCATAAAACCTATCTCAGCCAGAGCAGGTCGGCCAACCGAAAAACAATCCGGCTGTTAAGCGAGTTTGCCACTGGGCCGGATAAAGACAAGGATATAGAAGATCCGTTCGGCGGAACCAAAGAGCAATATGAATTAACTTTCACGCAGATAAAAAACACCCTGGAAGGCTTGCTTGTCTTTCTGACCGAAACTTATGGCTTATAAACTCCAGATTAAATAAAAGTTTGCCCGATACATTTTCGTTTGACTTAAATCCCGTTCTAAAATAGATTACTAACACAGATGGCAGATCGAACATCCCGGACAAAATTTTCACCGGAAGAGATGGCTCCCCTGTGAAGAAAAACCATCTGACAATAATTTTTATGAAAGACACTAACCGGCCCCTGACCTATGAAATATCGATCAGGTTACTCATTTTTCTTTTGGTGCTGTTTATTGGATGCGTTTCAACTTACGTATTTTTCATCAAGGGCTATTACTCTCTTTATCAGGACAACCAGAAACTGGAACAGATTACACGTTCGCTCAAGACTGAAACCGGCATCCTCCAGAGTACAATAAACCGGCTCAATAAAGAGAGGTTAGCAAAAGAGGTTGAGGGGGAGGAACCCGTGCTGACCGGGC
>JAUVUV010000438.1 GCA_030604975.1 Candidatus Glassiibacteriota bacterium
AGATCTACCTAGTAATAATTCAATTTTAATTTTTCTTTATGAAAATCCCGCAGAAGACTCCGCTCTGTGGGCGGAGATGAATGCGGAGCAGGGGCAAGGGGGATACAATCCCCCTTCTCGCCTTTCAAGAAGCCTCGTCCTGTGGGCGGGGAGCTTCACTTTTCTGGGCTTCCTGACTGGCTTGTTTTTCCATCTCCCAGGACTTCTTGTATGCTTTCATAGCCTCAAAAAATTGCCCGTTGTAGCGGAAGGCCTCGCCCAGGTAGTAGTAAATCCCGGGAAAATCGGGCTTGACATCAATCACCCTCTGAAACTGCCCCTGGGCCTTTTCGTGCTGGTTGAACTTTAAATATGCTACCCCCAGCTTGAAATCAGGTTCCTCATCGAAAGGGTTTAAACTTTTTGCTGAGAGATACTCGGCATAGATGATCTTCAAATTCTTTCCTTCGAGGTTCAATGGCTGGCCTGTGGAGAGAATGGTTTCTGCAAAAAATCCCTCCTCGGGAGACTCACCGATATCGCCATCGAGTCCCATTTCAGATCCGGCGCCGCTTCCCTCGGTAAAGGGCTCCAGTCCCAAGGGATTTTCAGAAACGGTCGACAGCATTATCTCTTTGAATCTATCGTTGTCCAGAGGGCCAATACTGCTGGACGTCATTTTCTCGACCAAAGTTTTTGGCCTGGCGGCCACGACTTTCTGGATAGTGTAAAGCTGCTGAGCAATAAATAATACCGCAACGATCAGAACGATAAGAAAGATCGCCGTAATAATTAAAATATTGGTCATGACAAACCTCTCGGGCGGCATTGACATCCAAATTTAAATATAGCCGCAAATCAAATGGAGTGCAAGAGAAGCCCTTGTGTTTATTGACAAAAGAATAACTCTGCAATAAAGTTAAGTAATAATCAAAATGCTTTTCCCTCATGCAGAACAAGATACATTTTAAAACGGAAAGCATGGAAAGTGCCGGATATCAAAAAAAAATTCAAGCCGGGTGAAGTTATTATCCGTGAAAACACTCCCGGCAACAACGCCTATATTATCCAATCCGGAAAAGTAGAAGTCTCTAAGAATTTCGGCAACCAGCACGTTGTCTTTACAAAACTTGACAAGGGATCTATTTTCGGCGAGATGTGCCTGGTGGACAATTTGCCACGGTCTGCCACAGTCACCGCTCTCGAAGAAACGACTGTTACCATTTTAAGCCAGGTCAATTTCCAGCAGTCTTTAAAGCAGAACCCCGCCGTAGAGACCATTTTCAAAGTTATCACCAACCGCTTGAGGGAAACTGATATCATGGTCAATCCCTTGAGATTAACAAACTTTTATTTCAGCCTGTGCAGCCTGATCTATTACCTGTCCAGGGCAGAGGGTTCGAAGCTGGAGGGTAAATTGCACCTCAATTACGATTTCGTGCTGAGAGAATGTTGCATGATTCTTGCTAAGGAAAAGAATCTGGTTGAAAAAGTAATGAACAGAATGGTATTTACAAAACTGATTCGCCTGGATAAGGAGCAAAAACCAGACAGAGAGAGAAGGATCCTGGTAATACCCAATCCGGAACTTTTCAAGCAGTTTATTGACTTTCTCCAAGACCAGTCGGTAAAAGGTGACAAAGAAGCTGTCCAGGAGAGCCGGTTATTGTCGGATAAGACCTACAAAGTGTTGAAAGTACTGGTGGAAAATGTAGAGGATTATCAGCCGGAAACAGGGAAGAGTTCTGTAAGTTACGACAAATACCTCTCGGCTGTGGAGGATTTGCTCAATATTCCCAAGGAAAAGACCGATAAATTATTGAAGCCGCTTATTAAGAGCGAGTTGTTCAGAATTACTATCGATTCGGCAAATAACATCAGGCAGCTTGTATGTAATAACCCGAAAAAACTGATAGACGACCTGAGAAAACAAACCAGCCTGAGGTCTTTCGAAAAGATGGTAAATTTGTTAAAGTCCTTAGCCGCCAATTGATCGGAAATCTGTAGCGAACATGTTTTTGTATTTTGACTTAAGGATATTTTTTTCGAGCTTATTTTCAGGTTTTATCACATGGCCAAGAAAAAGTGTGAATGTCCAGCGGGAGCTCCTGCCTGGTTGACAACTTTCAGCGACCTGATGTCTCTGCTGTTATGTTTTTTTGTGCTGATTGTTTCCATGTCCAACGTGGATCCGAATGAATTCAATAAGGCCTCGGGCGCATTGAAAGGCTCTCTGGGTATCCTGAGCGAAGACCCTTCCACCATGGAGCTTGTCCATGTGATCATGCCCAAGATCAGCGATGTTGATCTGGGGGAGATCTCCACAGCTATTTCCAAGCTTCAGGATTTCGTGGAAACCCAGGAACAGCAAGAAAGCATCAAGCTGGTCATTACATCTGAGGGTGTGGCGATAAGGATTCTCACTCCGCTTCTTTTCGATAGAGGATTGGCAGAACTCGAACCGCAGGGCATGCCTTACCTGGCCAAGATATTCGATATCGCCAAGGGATGGGATAATACGATCAGGGTAGCGGGCCATACTGATGATTTGCCGATAGATTACGGCATGTTCAACTCGAACTGGGACCTTTCTTACGCCCGCGCCAGGAATGTAATCAAGTTCGGGATCAATTATTCCCGTGTAGGGCCGGAGAAATTTTCTGGAGTCGGATATGGGGAATACCGTCCTGCTTTTCCAAACGATTCCGATGAGAATCGCGGCAAAAACCGCAGGATAGAAATATTCATTGAATACGAGGTTGAACCTGATCCTCTGATCTAGGCGGCGGAAAGCTGAACCGCAATTGCAGTTAACCTAAGGTTATCGGGGGAAAGATGAAAAACTGCCCGGTCTGTTTCACCGAAATTCACGATAAGGCAATAAAATGCCCTAATTGCCTGAGCTTTATCAAGCCGAAAATCAACGAGGGCCAGTTCTGGGGTACAGGCCTG
>JAUVUV010000335.1 GCA_030604975.1 Candidatus Glassiibacteriota bacterium
CGCGGACGGATCTTTGTGGGGGGATGGAAGCTGACAAAAACTTCCATCCCCCCTTTTTTTATATTATTTCTATATAGATAGATTAAATTTTTCAAGATAGTGTATTCGATTCTTAATAACTGACTGCTTTTTCAATCGATACATTCATTTAATTGAAAGGAAAGCAGATATGGACAACCCGATAGACCGCCGCAGCTGGCTGGCTCGCCTGGGCGGCATACTGGCCGCAGGAAGCCTCCTGGGAAATACTTCCTGCTCGCCTGGCCGGAAAAAGGAAACCCGGGCAGAGATGGAGAAAGATTACAACCACTATTTCGGCGATCTTCACAACCATTGCAACATTGGTTACGCCCAGGGCACTGTAGAACGGGTTTACGAGATCGCCGCAAGCCACCTCGACTTTCTCGCCTTTACCCCTCATTCTCACTGGCACGATGTACCGATCATGGAGCAGGACAAACAAAACAAATGGCTGGAGGGGTTTGAGAAAACCCGCAAGCGCTGGCCGGACATCCAGGCTTTGAACGAGCGGTATCACGAACCCGGCAAGTTTGTAACCTTTCCGGGCTACGAATGGCATTCCTCGGAGTTCGGCGATTTCTGTATAATATTCCCCACAGACGACTCACCGCTGACCCATTACGACAGCCTGACCAGACTTCAGGATTTCGCTTTCGAAAAGGGAGCCCTGCTCATTCCGCATCACCCGGCTTACCTTCAGGGCCGCAGGGGTGCTAACCCGAAGCACTGGGACAAGCGTGTTACCAGGCTCCTGGAGATATATTCCGAGCATGGGAACGCGGAAAGCGACGAGGGTCCTCTGGACTACATTCGCCATTCCATGAGTGGCCGCTCCACTCCCAATACCCTTCAGGCTGTGCTGAAGGCCGGGCACAGGGTGGGCGTGCTGGCCAGCTCGGATGACCACCTGGGTTACCCCGGCGCGTACGGTGAAGGGCTGGCAGTGATCCTGGCTGAGGAACTCACCCGGGAATCCCTTTTCCAGGCGCTGAAAAACAGGCGGACCTATGGAGTGACCGGCGACAGGATCCGCCTCGATTTCTCGCTCAACAGACAGATAATGGGCCAGGAGCTGCCGTTTAGTGCCGGACGCGATATCGCGGTATCGGTCGAGGGCTGGGACACGGTGGATAAAGTCGAGGTGGTGAAAAACAACCGGGTGATTCACCGTGATTTCCCGGTTGACAACCAGCCCGGCTCATCTCTCTGGTCCGCGCCGGTGCTGGTTCGCCTGGAAATAGGCTGGGGTCCCTGGGCAGCTCTCGGAATGCCCAGGATCTGCGACTGGGAGATAAACGTGCGGATTAACGGCGGGAATCTGCTCGAGCTTCAGCCCTGTTTCCAGTCAGGTCCCCTTGATGAGAAACGGCGCAACCTGGTCACCGGGAAAAGCTCCGGCGGATTCAAGCTCCGGTCCTATACTTCGCGGCTCCAGGCTCTTGCCGAACGGGCCACCAACGCAGTGGTGCTCAAAATTCAGGGGGGCCCGGATACCGAACTTGTGCTGGATATCACCCAACCCAGCACGCAGAAAGTGAGCAGAAAGCTTTCGGAGCTTCTGAAAAGCAACGAGGTTGTATTCACCGGGCCTTTCCCTGATGAATCATTGATCATTCACAGGGTTGTCCCGCTGGCAACGGCCTCGACGTCATTCACATTCCGCGACCAGGACAGGGGCGAGCAGGACAACTGGTACTATGTCCGGGTGACTCAGACCAACGGCCAGCTTGCCTGGTCAAGCCCGATCTGGGTGGATAAACGTGCGGTTTGATTGAAGGGCCTGTTTCCATGGTTTCGGTAAAAATCACTGCAGGCTCATGACGACTGTTTCGAATTGACCGATTACGATATTGGTCGGCGTAAAATCCTACTTTTTAGATTGAGCTGAGATATAGGTATCTCTTTTTACCTTCTTAGCTAATAGAATTCTTTATATTCAAGGGAAAAGGGACTAATAAATCACTAAAGAATATTAAGAATCTCTTGAGTCGAGCCATTCAGGATGAAAACCTGAGTTAAAAACAGAAAAGTAAGCCAAGATAAAGACTATCAATTTCAATATGGAGTGTCCTCTTGCCAATTTGACTGCAGAGGGAGACCATGAAAAATTTCTTTTTGCCTCTGATTTTCCTGCTTTCACTTCAAGCCCCAGCGGTGGCCGGGGTAAAAGTGTGGGCCAGGTCCTACCTCGAGCCGATGCACAGGGATGCTGAAGCTCCGGATAATCTCTCCGGAAAAATTGTCTTACGCGTAACGCCCGGGGAATACGAGCCTGCCTCGTTCGCAATCCGCTCGGACAAACAGATACAGGTTAATGTGGACTTATCAGGACTCGAAGGATCTGACTGGCTTCCTGCCTCCTGGTGTGAGCTGCACCGCGTGGGGAGCCTCGAGAAGGACACTCCGCCAAATCGCCTTTATGAGATTGGCCCTTCGGTCGAGCTGGAGCCCGGGCGCACCGAGTTCTTCTGGCTCACTGTCCATCCGCCCTCCGGGGCCAGGCCGGGAACCTACGAGGGCAGGCTTTTTATCAAGGCGTACCACGAGATGAAACAGCTCGAGATCACCTGCGAGGTTCTGCCTTTCAAGCTGGTCAAAAGCCCTATAATCGGTGGTGTTTTCATGGATGAGACAAACCTTCCCAGGGGCTGGTACTGCGATATGAAAAAACACGGCCTGGATGCGATCCAGTATTTTTGGGCCTGGCAAAGCCGGATCACACGCCGGGGAGAGGAGATTTTTCTCGACCTGAGTCCAATGGAACGGATGATGGCGGACATCCAGGCCAGCGGGATGAAGGGGCCGGTGGTAATAAGCCTGGGCAACGACTACCATCTGCATTTCGAGCGCCGGATCGCCGAGGCTTTCGATATCCCGATCGACACACTGGAAATGATCGGTGGCAAAGCGGAGGTAGGCCCGGCTGTGAGTCCGCGGCTTGATAGCCTGTTTGTCCGGGGGCTAAGGAGGGTTCGCGACCTATGGCAAGAAAAAGAATACCTGCAGGAACTGGCTGTGTTGATTTATGATGAGCCTACCGAGCGTCTTCTCGCCCGCTGCAAGAACCGCTACGATTTGCTGAAAACGGTGATGCCGGATACCCGCGTATACGGGGTGGTGATGAACCGCGGGGAGTGGGCCGAGAGCATGGCTGACCAGTGCGATATTATTGTCTCCAACGGCGACTTCAAGGAATGCCGCCAAGTAGCTGAAAAGTATGGCAAGGATTTCTGGATTTACGGCTTCCCGCTTAATAACATCCATACCTCACGCTACGACATGGGGGTCCTGCCCTGGCGGGTGGGGGCGCAGGGAGTATTTTTCTGGATGTATAATTACTATAGTTATGACCTGGACAACTGCGCGGTATACCGGCATCCAGATAACCCGGATAAGCTTGTGCGTTCGGCACCCTGGGAGGGGATACGCGAGGGAATGGACGATCTGCGCTATCTAGCCACAGCAGAGAAATTCATCGCTCGCTCACTCGGCGAGAAAAGAAGGATAGCGGAAAGGAGGCTCGGGAAATTGCGTGAGTCGATCAATCCGCGGCGCCGCAGGCCTGCTCCACGTGGAGAGGCGCATGATGAAACGAGCCTGCTCAAGCATTACTCCGAGCCGCAGCGGGTGAGACACGAGGTGATAAAG
>JAUVUV010000141.1 GCA_030604975.1 Candidatus Glassiibacteriota bacterium
AAAAGGAGAGATTTCCGAGCTGACATTGGCATCCACTGTGGCATTGAAATAATCGTGGAAAGCGCTGTGTTCTTCCGCAGACCAGTAAGGATAGCATAGGTCATAGACTATCGCGCAGCGCGCCAGGTCGTGGCCGAAAGTGACATGGCCCGAGCGGATCGGGCCGTTGACATATTCCATGGCCATCTCCACGGCCTGTTTTCCGAGCAGCGAATCCTCCTCGATTGCGCAGACCAGGGCCATCGAGATCATTTTCTGGTGGTCGCCGGTTTCCTGGTTGCGTGCCACATTCACGGTGCGGGCATAAGCTTCGGGCCGCTCCACAGCCAACTGTTTCAACCTCTCGGCAGATCCCAGCAGACGGGGATGTTCAGTGGGGACGGGATGTCTTTCAAAGCCCGACGCAGTGGATATGAAGATTGTCAATAAAAGCAGAAATGCAGTCGTAAGATTTAAGACAGAAGATAAATTAGGCATGCTTCGCAGGCTCCTTGCAAAATAGCTCAGGGTGGTGGCTAACTGTTTAACAGTATTTTTGATTGGTATTTTCAATTTTGAACCGGAACGTCCTGAATTGCAAGAAGATTTTGGAATCACCATGGAAGAGCGGGGATGTTGAATAGGGTAGAAAAAGAATTTAATGAGCAAGGGTAAGGCTAAAAACAAAAAGGTGTGTTGTTTCAACATCAGTAGGGCCACAAGTGCGCCTTAAATCCTGGGAAGGCTGGGTCGGTGCGACAGCAGAAGATTTGCTGCAAAAGATTCAAACCTTACTGACCGCAATCTTCCGGTTATGAGATAAAAGTCTGCCAACTAATCGTTTGATTTGTTTACCAGGCGGAGTTAGTTTTGAACGTGCGCTTGGATATCGAATTCACTCCCCAGCTGTGCTGAATTCCTGATTAGCTTTATTTCAGAAAACATTCGAAGTACTTGAGAGCATTGTGACAAAAAAAAGTAGAAGGGGAAAATCTCGGCCAGGTGAAAAAAAGAAAACCTCCGGTAAGTCACCCCGGAAGAAAACGACCTTTGGCCAGAGATTACTGTTAATTCTTTTCGGCATCTCTCTTTTGGCTTTCCTCGAGGTAGTGCTGAGGTTGCTCCCGCTGGGAGTTGAATCTCCAGCCGAAAGCGATCCTTTCCTGGGATTCTCTGCCACTTATCCTCTTTTTGTTCCCTACCTCGCCGATGACGGTTCTCTGTGGATGATAACCGCCCCAGGCAAGCTTAGATGGTTCAATGAGCAGAAATTCAGAGCAGGAAAAGAGCCTGATACCTTTCGTATTTTTACTCTGGGAGGATCGACCACTTACGGCCGGCCCTACATGGATGCCACCTCATTTTCCAACTGGTTGCGAAAGCTCCTGAGCCGGGTGCCGCAATCCAAAATGCGCTACGAGGTGATCAACGCCGGGGGAATCAGCTATGCCAGTTACAGGGTAGTGAAAATACTCGAGGAATTGCTGGACTACGAGCCGGACCTGGTTGTGGTTTACACAGGTCATAACGAGTTCCTGGAGGCCCGCACCTATGGGAGCTTGCTCGACCAGCCTTCCGCGGTTTTCAAATCCCGTGAACTGCTTTCCCGGCTCAAGATCTACACCCTGCTTTCCAGTTACTACCAGCAGATCAAGGGTAAATCCGAAACCGGTTCCCGCGCCGCAACCAATATGCTCTCCCCAGAGGTACAAACAATTCTGGACCGCAGTGCAGGGTTGGATTATTACAAGCGCGATACTCTGTTTTCTCGTGGAGTATTCCAGCACTTTTACTACAACATAGCCAGAATGAAACACCTTTGCAGGCAAGCAGGTGTTCCGGTCATTTTCCTCGAGCCAGTGGATAATATCAAGGATTTTTCTCCTTTCAAGAGTGAAGGCCGCGCAGACCTGAACTCCCAAACCCGGGAACGCTTGTACAATACCCTGTCGGAGGGATTGCGATTCTTCGCGGAGGGAAAATACAGCGAGGGAATCGAACGACTGACAGAAGCAGTGTCTATTGACTCACTCAACGCGGATTATTTTTACTTCCTGGGCCGATCATATCTCGAAACCGGTGATACGACCGCTGCAGGCAATTATCTGTTGCGGGCCCGTGAGCTGGATGTCTGTCCTCTGCGGGCCCAGATGGAGATTCATCGGATTCTCAGGCAGCAGACAGTCGGTTCAGAGGACCCGGACATGCTGGACCTCCCGGGGCTTTTCAGCCAACTCTCGCCGGGTGGGCTTGTCGGAGAGGAAATGCTGATCGACCACATCCATCCATTTCCCGAGGGAAACCTGCGAATCGCCCTCGAGATTCTGGGATGGATGAGTGAGAAGGGATTCTCTCCGGGCGACTATTTCCCCGGAGCGAATGAGTCGAATCTTATCTACAGCGAGGTGATGGATTCCCTTCCTCCCGAGTATGCCAGGAAAGGGATTATAAACCTGTCCAAGGTGCTGATCTGGGCCAAGAAATTCAGGGAGGCTCTTACTGTTCTGGAGGGCCAGTGGGAGCAACTCAGTGTGGAAGGCGAGGCCTGGTACCTGATGGGATCAGTGCTTTTCGAACTGGGAGCGCCCCGTGAGGCCTTGGAGCATTATCAGAAGGCCCTTGAGCTGTCTCCCGATCATATCATGGTACTGGTCAAGCTGGGCCCCTTATATGCAAACCTGGGCCAGGTCGACAGCGCGCTGGTCATTTACGAAAGAGGACTGAAACTTTATCCGGACAATATAATCCTGCTTACAGACTATGGAGTGCTGCTCAGCCAGTCGGGCGAAACGGATAAGGCGATTGAACTTCTCCGTCGTGCACAGCGGCTCGATCCGGAGGCACCCGGTCTGAATATCAATATTGGCACTGTCTATACAATGATGGGAGAGCATGAAAAGGCTCTTGAGGCTTTCAGGCAAGCGATCGATAGCAGCCCTGAGGATCCCGAAGCTTATTATAACCTCGGGAACCTGTATGCGATTCAGAAAAGAATGGAGGAAGCCGAGAAATATTTCCTGGAGACAATACGCAGGAATCCGCGCCATTCAGGGGCGCATGTCAATCTGGGCAATATCTATCAGAATACCGGTCGGACCGCTCTTGCCGAGGAACAGTTCCGCCTGGTACTCTCAATCAATCCAGCTCTCTTTGCACCATATATAAATCTCGCCGGACTTTACCAGTCTGCCGGGAGGGATAAACTGGCCGGTGAGATCATTCAACTCGGCTTGCAGCGGTTTCCCGATAACGCGGCACTGAAACAGCTTGCTGATGAAATCAACTCCAACCCTTAGAGCTCGACCTGTATATCGGCTGCTGGGCGGGCGGCCGGGTGGAAAGCCACAGTTTCGCTCCTCTGTAAACGGCGGTTGAAAAGTGCAGCGGGGGGCAGGTCAAGGGTGTTACAACAGCCTGATTTTACTTGTTTATCAGGCGGTTATTAGTAAAAATACACATCCTGAGTATTAACTCAAGGATCCAACTCGTATTGAATAGACATAACTCGTATTGAATAGACAAAAAAATTCCAATTGACTTTCTTCGCTAATAAAACCACAATTTCTCCAAGGCACTCATGCGTGCAAAAATGGGAAGTGAAGATAAAGTTATATCCATCAATTGATCCTACAGTAAATCCTATCGGGGGTTAAGATGCACAACAGGCGGGCCTTTTTCACTTCGCTTCTGGGAACATCCCTGTTAATTCCGACTTCCTGTCGCCGAGCATCGGAGGAAGCGCGGAATAAAAATCTGTCTGCAGCTCTCGAAAAGATCGCCCTAGAAAAAGTCCTGAACCTGGAGGGCATTAAGAGCCCTGTCACGATCGAGTCCGTGAGGCTGCTAACCGATGGCAAAGAATTTTTTGTTCATACGGTTTCATCTGAAGGCGCCGAAGGTATTTCCATCACCAATGTTCGTGCTCGCTACCTTTACCCCATTTTCCAAGAGCTGGTCGCGCCGTTTTTCATAGGCAAGGATGCCCGCGATTTGGAGCAATTGATTGACGGAGTATACGTGCATGGGGGCAATTACAAACTCAGCAGCCTGGCCCTTTGGTGCTGCGTCGCGTGGGTGGAATTCAGCCTGCTGGACATGCTGGGCAAGATAAGCGGCAAGCCGCTGGGGGAACTTTTTGGTGGAGTTGTGAGAAACAAGGTGCCGGTCTATATCGCTAGTGGCAGACGAGAGACAACACCGGAGGAGGAAGTCACATTGCTGGCTCAGGCGGTGGAAGAGACGGGAATCAATGCAGTCAAGTTTAAAGTAGGTGGCCGTATGAGTAACAATGCCGACTCAATCCCCGGCCGTACAGAAGCCCTAATCCCGTTAGTCCGCAAAAAGCTGGGTCCGGATGTGGCTGTCCATGCCGACTCAAATGGTTCGTACGACCCGCCCAAAGCTATCGAAGTGGGCAAGCTATTAGAGGAAATCGAAGCAGTATTTTTTGAAGAGCCCTGTCCGTTTGATCACTTGGAGGACACCCGCATGGTAGCCGATGCATTGGAAATACCCGTGGCAGGGGGCGAGCAGGAATCGAGTGAACGGCGTTTCAGGTGGATGATCGCCAACGATGCGGTTCAAGTTGTCCAGCCTGACCTGCACTACTATGGCGGTTTTATAAGAGCCACGAGAGTGGCACGCATGGCAAGCTACGCCGGTATGCCGGTCACTCTCCATCTCTCAGGAGAGGGTATTGGTTATGCCGACATGCTGCACTTCTGCTCATTCACGCCCAACATCGGCCCATACCAGGAATATAAAAGGGGGGTGAAATATTCCGGCAGATGGTTCGATCCGCCCCTCAAACTCCTTGACGGGGCGATTTCTGTCCCGCAAGGACCGGGATTAGGTACGTCCATTGACCGACAGTTTATAAATGGACTCGTTTCCGGGGGGCAGGTCAACTGAACTCACAGATCACCATCATATTCTTGAAATATCACATGTCCGCAAGACTTGCAGTGAGATGCATCCCTTTCATGGTAGCGTAATCCGCATTGTGGACAAATAACCTCTTTTTTTAAAGAAATATAAAACCATTCCTTTACTATCTGGCTTGCATGGTATGGTATTAGAATGATTCCTGAAAGTATCATTATAACAATAGCTGCTCTACCAGTATCTGAGACAGGTGTTATGTCCCCAAAGCCTACAGTAGTCAAGGCAACAACGGTAAAATAAAAGGAGTCTCCAAAGGTGCTGAGGTTAGGATTAATTGAACTTTCAATATATAAAAATACTCCAGAAAAAATAAAGAAAATAATTAAAATTGTAAGTATTAGTCTTACAACTTCCAGCATGTGCCGTGATATGCTGCCAAAGAAAAAATGCTCATTCGAAGTAAACCTGAGGAATCTGAATATCCTAACAACTCTCACAACTCTTAAGATTCTAAGAATGCGGATATCAAGCTTTAAGCCAAAAAATGGCATTATGAGGAGGGACAAGGTAGGTAAAATGGCAACGAGGTCAATAACACTGTAAATACGGAAAATGTGCCTTAACCGATCAGGAGCGACATATAATCGAATAACATACTCAACTATAAAGAAAAAAACTGTTATAAGTTCGATGTCCCAAAGGAGGTTTCTTGTTTGCTGGGATACTTGATAAGTTTCTAACACAAAAATAAAGCAGATTAGCAGGTTGAGAAAAATAATAAAAACGTCGATTATTTTTCCCAATATTGTTGTGCTCCTATATAGATGAGACTGGATAGTTTTGCGAAAAGCATCTTTTCGCGAACCTTGTTTCTTTTCTAGCGGTATTCTTTGATTACTCATTTGGATTAATCTAAATGTCGTTTGCGGAAGAGCTGATTTGGAGTATTTTGTTATTTTACACTTTCGGCGTTAATGCGCAAGTCTGAAATTATTTTTTCGTTCAAATAATAAAGGGCCTTCCGTTTCCAGCAAACCCTTGTCATATAATGGCGGGCCATACGCGACGATTTTAAAACTTCTGTAGAAAATTTGGTGCAGGAAATGTTTGAGCAGATAGATGGCATTTTATCATTCAGGACGGATCCTGACTTAGTCGCATGATTTCTGAACTCGTTTTCGGGGAGCAGGTCAAGAGCAAAGGCGGTTAGGTGGAACCGCTGGTTACGTGGTGACTTTGAATATTTAAATTTTTCTGAAATTATTTTTTATTAAACTCTTCCCAGCCCTTCTTATACCAGTTGTCA
>JAUVUV010000325.1 GCA_030604975.1 Candidatus Glassiibacteriota bacterium
AGTTGTGGAGTACTCTCACTGGATACTCTCGGAGATCGCTTTCCTGTTTTTCAGTATCCTGACCCTTTACCTGATGGTTCGGGCAGAAGAGGATAAGCACAGGCGGTTCGGCCCGTATTTCTGTGCCGGTATTCTGATATTAGCCTTCACTGTTCATATCCGCACAATAGGTATAAGCTTTGCGATAGCAGGATTCGCCTACCTTGCTTTTCGGCGTTCCTGGCGGCGGCTGGCATTTTTCACCCTGGCAATGGCTTTGCTGCTTGCTCCCTGGATGATTCGTAATAAAATTGTCAGTAAACAGGGAAGAAGCTACGGGCAGTGGCTGTTGCTGAAAAATCCCTATTCCCCGGAGGAGGGCAGTATCAAGTTTTACGAGCTATCAGGGCGGGCGCTGAAAAATCTGAAAATATATTCGTTAGGTGAAATGTCCCGTGTCGTACTAGGACCTGTGGTGCTGTCCGTCAGGGGTACCGTAACAGCTGCGGTTGCCGGGATTTTTTCACTGCTGGTTGTTCTAGGCTTGGTACGCAACCTGCTAAGAGGTTTTCGGCTCCTGGAAATGTATGTTATTGTATATCTAGGGGTAGTGCTGATTTGGCCCGAGGTCTGGAGCGACGTACGTTTCATCATGGCGATAGTACCGTTTTTCATGCTTTATATGGCCGATGGAGTGGCGTTTGCGGCCGGCTGGTGCAGCGCAAAGCTCTTCCACGCCGGAGTTGCCCAAGCTGTCGCCCTTTCCCTGGTGGCTTTGCTCGGACTCGGCGTGCAACTGTGGCTGGTCCCAGGTAACCTGAATATGATCGGCCGCTGCCTTCGCGGTGACCGTTATGCAGGATACCATCCTGCATGGCGTAACCTTTTCCAGGCCGAGGACTGGATCCGCGAGAACACTCCGGAAGAAAGCGTGATCACTGTGCGAAAACCGCGCCTGTTCTACCTTCACACCAGGCGCAGGGTGGAGGATTACCCCTTTACCACAGATACGGATTCGGTACTTACCCGGATAACCGCTACCGACTCCGTTGTTGTAGATGCGGTAAGCGGGACCACTTACCGATACCTGATACCGGCAATTCAGAAAGTTCCGGAGCGTTTCAAGTTGGTTTATCGCCTTGATAAACCGTTTACCGGGGTCCTGGAGGTTGTTAAATGAAAGTGCTTTTCATTGTTACCTCTTTTCAGCGCGATGAAAATGATGTGATTAACCCCTGGATGATCGAGACAATCCGGCAGCTCAAATCGCGCGGGGTCGAGGTGACTGTCTATACCTCCGCATGGCGAGGCCTCGAAGATCACGAGGTGAGCGGCATTTTGGTCAGGCGGTTCCGTTATTGTCCGCGAGCTCTTGAGATTCTTTCCCACGAGAGAACGATTCCGGACCAGATCAAAGACAGCAAGCTCAAGGCTTTGCTGGTTGTCCCGTACATGCTTTTCGGCTTGCTCAGGCTGAGGAAGCTGCTTAAAAAAGAACATTTTGATATAATCCATGTGCACTGGCCGTTTCCGCTTGCCATTTTCGGCTACTTTGCCGGACGCTGGGCCAGTGCCCCTGTGGTGAATGAATTCTACGGCGTGGAATTGCGCTGGGTGCGCAACAAGATGCCTGTCTTTACGCCTTTTATCCGCTGGATACTCAAGACCAGCGACCTGGTGGTGGCGATAAGCTCCCACACAAGGTCGGAAATCGAGCGTATCGCTCCGGTCCGAATTGAAATAGTGCCTTATGGTTCCCCGGTTCCGTCACTGCCTGAGCAGAAGACACCCGATAAGAACCCGAGCCGCACTCGTCGCGTTCTTTTTGTCGGCCGTCTGGTGGAGCGTAAGGGTGTTGAATTCCTGGTGCGTGCCATGAAAGAACTTGATTTGCCGTTTCCGGTGGAGTTGGATATTGTCGGCGCAGGGCCGGAGGAGGAAAACTTGCGGAATCTCGTTCAGCAGCTGGGGCTTGCTGACAGGGTCAATTTCGCCGGGCGGGTTTCAAACGTAGAGTTAAGAGAATATTATGCCTCTTGTGACAGTTTCGTACTGCCTGCGATTATCGATTCCAGGGGAGATACCGAGGGTCTGGGCGTTGTAGTGATCGAGGCGCTGAGCTACAGGAAACCGGTAGTAGCAAGCGCCTTGGGAGGGATCGTTGATATTATCCATCACGAAAAGACCGGTCTGGCGGTTCCTGAGAAAGACCCAAAGGCCCTGGCTTCGGCCATTTCCCGACTTCTTACTGATCAAAACTTCTCCCGGCGGCTGGCCGAGGATGGTTATAAGTTTGTCCAGCGCTATTTCGACTGGAACCGGATAACAGACAAGTGGCTTTCCCTATACCAACAACTGATTGCCCCTAAAAGTAAGGAATAAATTGTCATCGGGAGTTTTTTTATTAATATTCTCAAGAAAGTCTCAAATAATAGTTAAACAATATGAAGGGAACTTTACATGCGAACAGCACTGATCACAGGTATTACCGGCCAGGACGGCTCATACCTGGCGGAGCTTCTTCTGGAAAAGGGTTATAAAGTCCACGGAATTGTCCGTCGTGTGGCCCTGGAGGATCCGGAACACCGGATGTGGCGGATCCGGCATCTTCTTGATGATATCCAACTGCACAGCGGCTCGCTGGAAAGCTACCCGAGCCTTTTTAGCACAATCCAGAAAGTAAAGCCCGGTGAGTGCTATCACCTGGCAGCGCAGAGTTTTGTCTCTTACTCGTTTGAAGATGCTTTTTCCACATTCAACACAAATATCAACGGCACGCACTACATGCTGGCCGGAATACATGAAATGGCACCCAAATGCCGTTTCTATTTCGCCGGTTCCAGTGAAATGTTCGGCAAGGTGCGCCAGGTGCCGCAGAACGAGACCACGCCTTTTTACCCCCGTTCCCCCTATGGTATCACCAAGGTTGTCGGTTTCGAGCTGACCAGGAATTACCGGGATGCCTATAACCTGCACGCTTCCACCGGGATTCTTTTCAACCACGAATCGCCGCGCAGGGGTTACGAGTTTGTCACGCGAAAGATTACCCAGCATGTGGCCAAAATTAAACTGGGCCTGGACAAAGAGGTCAGGCTCGGAAACCTGGAAGCAAGAAGAGACTGGGGCCATGCCCGGGAGTATGTCAAGGCGATGTGGCTGATGCTTCAGCAGGACAAGCCGGATGACTATGTTATCGCCACCGGCGAGACGCACTCTGTAAAAGAGTTCGCCGATATGGCTTTCAGCCACGTGGGCCTCGATTACCGCGACTATGTTAAAGAAGACCCGCAGTTCTACCGCCCCTCAGAGGTGGAATTGCTGGTCGGCGATACCTCCAAGGCTGAAAAAGTGTTCGGCTGGGATTATAACATCGCCTTCGATGATCTCGTGCGGGAAATGGTGGATACGGATCTGAAGCTGATCAAGGGCAGGTTATCGTGATAGTTCTTTATGCTTCCTTTTGTATTGAGGCGGTTTTCGGCATCTCTACGAAAACACGTTTTAAATCCGAAGGCTTTATGGAAAAATCACCTAAGAGAGACTTTTGAAAAATCCTGATAAAGAGATAATTGTTCTCTGTTGGGAAGTTTATTGAATCTTCCTGAGAGGATTCAATATTGAAAGCCTGACACACCCCTGTATCCCCTCTTGATAGAGGGGACTTATAAGGCAAAACTTAGACGTAAAAAATTCCCCTCTAGAAAGAGGGGTGGCCGCGATTCGCGGACGGGGGATGTCCCTTGCAGGCGGGGTGTGTCATCCACCAGATTGTTGAAAAATTCATCCCTTCTTC
>JAUVUV010000486.1 GCA_030604975.1 Candidatus Glassiibacteriota bacterium
AAGTTCTTCCAAGTATGTCGGCTGCGTGATTGCGGCCAAGTTAGCGCGCAAGCTTCACGACCAGTACCGCGATTCCACGCAGTATTTAGATAAAAAATGCACTTCCGAAAGTCTGGACAGGCTCTGTTCCGGTAACTTGAACTTCGAGATTGTCGACCGCAAGATGACCAAGAAAAAGCCCAAGTCCATCTTCAAGGAGAAAAGCTGAATTCATGGCTTTCAGCTTTTGCAAAAACCCCCTGCCCGAGGAGAATCCGGCAGGGGTTTTTTGTTGACAGCCAGGCAGTAGAATCAGGCCATGTAGGAAAATCGCTTTTTGTCGATAATTCCCCGGACTGTGCCTCCCTGGAAAAACGCTTTCAGGTTATCCACTGCTTCATTGACCATCCAGATCCTCTGAGCCGGGGTAGGCCCGCCGATATGGGGGGTGAGCAGCACATTATTCAGTTGCCGCAGCCTGTTGTCCGCTGCCGGGGGTTCCGGGTCTGTGACATCGATCGCGGCACTGAAGCGGCCGGTTTCCAGTTCACGGATCAGGGCCGGTTCGTCGATTAGCATTCCGCGGGCGTTGTTCACCAGCACGGCCCCGGGCTTTATCATCCCAAGCAACCGGGCGTCGATCAAGAGGCGATTCTGGAGGACACTGGCCGCACTGATCGTGATTACGTCGCAAGAAGAGAAAATCTCCTCGAGTGAACTCTTGCGCAAGTCTTTCCTGGTTGCCTCCTGATCACTCAGGTGGCGGCTGAAAACCCAGAGTTCGACATCAAAAGGCCGCACCAGCTTGATAAATTCCCAGGCAATCTGTCCCAGGCCCACGATACCGACTTTTTTCTCCAGCAGGCTAACGTTTTTGCTTTTATCGTATTCCCACCAGTTTTCATCCTCTTTGACCCATTGTCTGAGATGAAAGAGGTTTCGCAGGCAGGCCAAGGTCACGCACAGAGTGTGCTCGGCTACTGGTTTAGCCATTACGTTGGAAGCGTTGCAGAGTACCAGATCCGGTTTGAGCGATAATATTTCCGGCGAGATAAAGGGCCTCACTTCACCACCGGCGTGGGAGATGATTTTCAGCTCATTCGCCTGCTCGAGCACCTGGCTGTCGATCAGAGGAGTATTCCAGGTTGAGAGAACCGCGTCTTTGTTTGCGAAAAGACGGGCGTATTCATCACGGCTCAGGTTTACCGGGTCTAACACAACTTCGATTTCAGCAAATTCTTCCAGGGTATTGATTACTTGTTCGGGAAGCATATCCGCACGATATATTGAACGGACAGGGATGAGAATCCTTGGACGCATTTTGTATAACCTTTCGACAAAGTACAGACTTTCTGCCGGAATAATTCGATGCCGCTGCGGTCTGGATAATTTCTCTGCAAATTCAGCTGGCTAAAGAAAAGTCAAAAATAAATATTTACAATCAAGAGCTGACACAGTAAAATATTAACTCACAAATTAGTTAGCCTGATTTTTTTCTTGCGGTTTTTCCATTTTTGCGATAGACTTGTCTTATTAAAATCATCAGTTATTTAATCAGACAGGTAATTTATTATTCATTCCTCTTAACAAGCAGCCCATATCTGTCAAAGTTCTGTCTTTTCGCCAGGGAGGATTTCATTCATGACTAAGGCCGACATAGTTGAACTTATTGCCGAAAAAACCGGTTTCACAGCCAAAGACGTAAAAGTAGTGGTCGAACAGTTCCTGGAAGAAATCAAAAGCAGTCTGAAAGACAACAAGCACTTGGAAATCCGGGGTTTTGGCACTTTCAAAGTAAAAAACCATAAAGCCCGCAAGGCTCGCAATCCGAAGACGAATGAAGAGGTTTTCGTACCGTCGAAGAAAAAGGCGTTTTTCAAGGTCAGCAGAGAACTGAACAACCTTTTGAACTAAGGCGGGCTGGCCTGGTTTATTAACTGTCAGTTAATCATATAAAGTTTATTTTTTTAACAAATCAAAGCTTTTTCCTGTATTTTTCGGAAAAAGCTTTTTTGTGCTCAGCTCTGCATGGTTTGCAGATTGATTCATTCCCTGACCGTTGTCTCCCATCACTCTCACTAACCGGTCCAAGTGCGTTATTTAAAAACGAACTTACCGAAGCGCGACGGCACATGGAAATCCTCTTTCCCTGTAGGGCTGAAAGCGCTTTCCTCGATCCGTTTCCCCTCGATATCGATCCGGTAAAGGTTTCCCCGCCATACATCTCCGGGTTTCGGAGGCAGTTTTTTTCCCAGAAACAGCTCATCAAAGCGAATCGCCATTTCACATTCCCAGAATTCAGCTTTGCCGTCATGGACGTTTAACTCTCCTTTAACATATACCCCGTGTTTGAATCCGATAGGATCCCAGGCGATAAATGCCTGAAACCTGGGTCCCCGTTCAACAGTACCGGCGACCTCGGCATCATTGATGATAAGAGCGTCGAATCTGGTATTCAACGGACTGACCTCCAGTTCATAATAGGCGGTAAGAAGGCCTGCCGGGTCGAG
>JAUVUV010000396.1 GCA_030604975.1 Candidatus Glassiibacteriota bacterium
ATCTTTGCAGCCGAGCAGAGAAAGAGATAGTAAAACAAGAAGAGAAAATGTCCTGGTCATTTTTATCTCAGGTTCATATGATAAGAGAAACCTTCACAGCTCACACCGAAGATGATCCTGGCAGACTGGACGGCATGGGCCTTTTGTATGTTCAAAAAGCCCTGGTTGAAAACTTATTTTAGGTATGGATTTTAGACGTTAAGCGATCTTAACCTTGGGGGGATTTTATAATACTTGCTGGATTGGCCAGGCTAGAGTTGTTTTTTAATGCATCGATTAACCGTTTACTTTGTCTTTAATTTATTATACTATAATATTTCATCTTTGTCAATATTCAGCCAAAGCTTTTTCAAGTATTTTCCTTAATCATTCTTAACATCAGTAATAAAGTAATAAAAAAAAAGAATATGTATAACAGAAATAAATTTTATAAAATCGATATGAATATCAGAAGAGGTCAGCAATAGGCTTAGAGTGGGGCTTCCGCCCAACCCGGCGATAGAAGACTGGCGCGGATTTTCAGGACAGTTCTTTTTTGCGGGCGCAAAGCAGGTAGCGCTCCTCGCGGTCATCCAGGGAGACGAGCTCGAATCCGTATGATTCAAGCAGCAAGCGCATCTCGCCCTCATCCGGGATCATGTCGTCGGCCACCTCGCCTCCCACCTCGGCATGGTACCGGTTAAGTTTTTCCCTGCCCGCCAGGTGGACGATAACGAGCCGCCCGCCGCTTTTCAATACACGGTTGAACTCCGAGAGCGCGCTGTGTTGGTCGTTGATATGCGGAAAAACCCGGAAACAGACCACCGCATCGGCACAGTCGGCAGGCAAGGGCATATTTGCAGCGTCGGCATGGTAGAATGAGGCACGATCGGGAAACCCCTTGGCCTCTGCCTGCTCGAGCATCCTTTTCGAGATATCCAGGCCGTAAAGCCTGCCGTTTTCGCCGATTTGTTCCAGGATGAACTCCGAAATCACGCCGGTTCCGCAGCCGGGCTCGACCACCGTGTCCCCGGCTTTCAGGCCGAGAGCTTTTACCAGGGCGTGGATGGCCTCTTTATTGACAGTTTCTTCTGCGTCCCATCCCGGGGCGTACCTGTCGAAAAATCTCCCCTTGTTGCTGGTGCCTTTTTCAAAGCGCTGTGACATGGCCCACCTGTCTTCTTTTCGGTGAAACCAACACTGCCAGTCCGAATACTGCGCTGGAGCTGATCACCACGCATGCTCCGGAAGGCAGGTCGAAAAATGAGGAAAAAAGGAGTCCTGTGCCTGCGCTGAATACTCCCAGAAGTGCGGAAAGGATGAAAAGCCGGCCCATCCTGTAAGTGAACTGGTAGGCTGCTGCAGCCGGGTTGACAATCATGCTGAAAAGCATCAGCCCGCCCACCGTGTCGAGGTTCACTGTCACAGTGGCACCGCAGAGCACAAGCAGAAGGTAATAGACAAAGCGCTCGCGGATACCCACTGCAGCGGCAAGTGCCCTGGAAAACATCACCGCCTTGAACTCCTTGTAGAAAAGCGCGATCAAAAACAGGCCGGCCAGGGTCACAACTGACATGCGAATCAAATCCTGTCTTGAGAGCAAAAGGATATTGCCCCAGATCAGGCCCATCATCTCGTTTTTCGGCTCAGGTGCCAGGCCGATCCCCAAAAAGGCCAGTCCCATTGAGAGCGAAAAAATGATCCCGAGCGAGATGTTAGGGTCCAGCCGGCTGCGGTCCGCCAATGGACCGATCAAAAAGGAAACACCTACCGCCAGGCCGAATCCGCACCAGAGCGGATCAAGCCCAAGCAGAAGGGCAAAGACCGCACCGGCCATGGCAGCGTGCGACATGGCCACGCCGATAAAGGGAATCCTCATGTTGACAATGAAAACCCCGATCACCGAGCAGCCGATCCCGCAAAGCAGGGAGGCCAGTACTGCATTGCGAAAAAATGCGAAATTCCACAGTTCCAGAATATCCAAAGTTAATCTTTCTCGCGGAAAATGTGGTAATACCCGCAGCTTTGCTCTACGCTCAACCGGAAACCGTAGAGCTCGGAAAGAGTGCCGGAAACCAGAAGGTCTTCCTTCTTGCCAGAGGCGAACAGATGCCCCCCTTTGAGCAGGGCAATCGACTGGCACCCGGGGGGGAGGCTTCCGATCTCATGGGTAACGTTGATCACGGTGAGACCGCGTTGGGCGTGAAGGTGCTCGACAATGTCCATGAACCCGGCTGCAGCACGGGGATCGAGATTGTTTGTCGGTTCATCGAGGATCAGGATTTCCGGCTCCTGGGCCAGGGCACGGGCAAGCTGCACAAGCTGGTGTTCGCCGCCTGAGAGGCTGCCCACCGGCCGGTCGAGCAAAGCTGCAATGCCCAATTCAGCCGCGCACGAACGGGCCATTTCGTAGTCTTTGCCAGACAGCCTGCGCAGCATGCCTCTCTTGCCTGTGCGCCCCATCAGGATAACTTCCATCGCCGAGATGGGGATACCCTCATCAAAAGAAAGGCGCTGGGGAAGATAGCCCACTCTTTTGCGCAGGGCGGTCAGTTTCCAGTCCTCCAGAGGCTTGCCCAGCACGCAAACCTCTCCCTGGCTGGGCAGGACAAAGCCTGCCAGAATGCGGATCATCGTAGTCTTGCCGCTTCCGTTAGGGCCTGCGATACCCCAGAATTCCCCTGACTCGATTGCAAGATTCACGTCGCGCAGGATGGTAACATTCCGCAAATCTACCCTTACACCGCGCATGTGGATAAATGAATTCATGGATGTGCGGTTTCCAGCCTCACTTTGGTGAGCAGGCCGATATTCTCAAGCAGAAGTTTGAAATAGGTGGGGTTGCGTTCATTGGTGCCCGGGAAATTGCTCAGGATACATACCGGCAGCCCTGTCTCGGCGGATATCGCTCTGGCAACAGCCTCTCCGCCGCTGTGAAGGTTACCTGCAATGAAAGCGATATTCTGCTCTGCGGCGGTTTCGACTATCTCTTTCAGCCGCAGCACAGAGAGTTCGTCAGGCGAGTTGGTGAACTCAGCAACAACCTCGAGCCCGGCCCAGCGCACGAAATCGGCTTGCCTGAAGGATGCCAGCACTTTCAGTCCGCCAAAATCAGACTCCTCGATCCTCAGACGCGCCTCCTGTTCTGCTTCCTCGTCTTGAATCAGCGCCATGTCGTTATTTTTCTCCAAAACATGGATAAGACGGCTG
>JAUVUV010000473.1 GCA_030604975.1 Candidatus Glassiibacteriota bacterium
GCCGCACAAGCCACCCCTTGAGCGATGATCTGAAACAGAAAATCGCGCTTTTCTGTAATGTTTCTCACCAGTCTGTTTTCGAGGCCCGAGACGTGGATGCAATCTACGAGGTGCCCCTGCTGTTGAACAGCCAGGGACTGGACCAAAGGGTAGCCGATCACCTTCAGTTGGAAACCAATAAACCCGCCCTGGGACGCTGGAGAAAAATGGTGCGGAAGTATCTCAATCCAGGGCGGGAGATCGATATCGCAGTCTGCGGCAAGTATGTCAGCCTGGCCGATGCCTATAAATCGATAATGGAGTCCTTCGTGCATGCAGGCATTGCCAATGATGTCAAGGTCAACCTGACCTGGATCGACACAGAGAAGATCAACCGCTATAACGCCAAGCGCAAGCTGAGCCGATTCGCTGGAATGCTGGTCCCAGGGGGTTTCGGTTGGCGTGGTATCGAGGGAAAGCTTGAGACTATCCGCTACGCAAGAGTGAACAAGGTGCCGATGTTCGGTATCTGCCTCGGCCTTCAGTGCGCAATTGTCGAGTTTGCCCGAAATGTCTGCGGTATCGAGGATGCGGTTTCCAGCGAGTTCGATACGAACGCCAAAAACCAGGTGATAAGCCTGATGCCCGACCAGGCGGAAGTTACCGAAAAGGGCGGCACCATGCGGCTGGGCGCCTATCCCTGCGAACTGAAAGAGGGCACCCTGGTGAGGAAAATCTACGGTGAAAACCTGATCAGCGAACGGCACCGCCACAGGTACGAGATCAACAACAAATACAGGGAAAAGCTTGCAGCCCACGGGATGGTTTTCAGCGGCCTGTCCCCTAATGGGCAGCTGGTGGAAATAATCGAGCTCAAGAGGCATCCCTGGTTTGTCGGCTGCCAGTTCCATCCCGAACTGAAAAGCCGCCCGATGCGCCCACACCCGCTGTTCAGAAATTTTGTCAGGGCCTCCCTGGAATATGATGAAAAGAGAAAGCAGAAGTGACTCTGCCTGATCGTCCTAAATCATCAGTGGTCGAACTTGCCGGTGGCCGCATGGGAGGCGGCGAGCGGCTTTTTATTATCGCGGGCCCTTGCGTGGTCGAAGAGCTAGACGTGATGCGCCAGACTGCGGAGGCGCTTTCCAGGCTCGCACAAAATATCGGAATAGTTTGCGTTTACAAATCCTCTTACCGGAAGGCCAACCGCGCCTCTATCGGAAGTCCGACAGGTCCCGGCCTCGATAAAGGGCTCGAAATTCTTAGCAGAATCAAGGAAGAATTCAGCCTGCCGATTTGTACGGATATCCACGAGAGCGCGGAGGCTGCACCGGCTGCACAGGTGGCGGATGTGTTGCAGATACCGGCTTTCTTGAGCCGCCAGACAGATCTTTTGCACGCCGCTGCAGCAACCGGGCGGGTTGTAAATATAAAGAAAGGGCAGTTCATGGGGCCTCGACTTGCCGTGCTTGCCGCGGAAAAAGTGCGCCATTTCGGTGGTGATAGGGTCCTGCTTACTGAGCGCGGAAGTTTTTTCGGTTATAATGACCTGGTGGTGGATTTTCGCTCGCTCCAGGTGATGGCAGCCTCGGGCAGCCCGCTGGTATTCGATGTCACTCACAGCGTACAGACCCCCGGGGGCACAGGTGAATCCTCCGGCGGCAAGAGGGAGTTTATCCCTCTTCTTTCCCGCGCTGCTGTGGCAGCCGGAGTTGACGGGCTTTTCATGGAGGTTCATCCTGATCCAGCCAGCGCGCTGAGTGATCGGCAATGTATGTTGAGCACTGAAGAGGCGGAAAATTTGATTCCCTCACTTGTCGAGCTGGGCGATTATGTTAGAGATAAATGGTAAGAAAATAGAGCTGGACTCGAGCCTGGATGCCCCGGCCGAGGTGATCGAGGCGGCACGCAAGGTAGAACTGATCGTAATGGATGTGGACGGGGTGCTGACCGACGGGCATACTTACCAGCTAAACAGCGGCGAGCAGTTTCTCTGTTTCAGTGCGGAGGATGGGACGGCTTTCGCCCTCTGCGGTGCGGTGGGCCTGCACCTGGCGGTGATCTCCGGCCGCGACCTGGAGGCGGCGCGGATCCGCATGGGGCGCTTTCCGATTACCGAGATGCATTTTGGTTGTGTGAACAAAGAGCTTGTTCTTTCGGAAATGAGCCGCCGCCTTAAGATACCCTGCGAGCGCATGGCCTATATTGGTGATGACCTGAACGATCTTCCGCTCATGGCCCGGGTGGGGCTGCCGGTGGCCGTGCCCAATGCCGCACCGGAAGTTATCAAGGCTGCGTCTTACTGCACCAGCAAAGCAGGCGGTGAGGGTGCAGTCCGCGAGTTGGTTACCCTGGTCCTCAAGGCCAGGGGACTTTACGAACAGGCTGTTGAAAAATACCTGAGAGAACATTGAGCAAAGTGCCGCAAAAAGTTATGGACGGTAAACATATCGAATACAAACCGAAGGACCTTCTGGAAGAAGCCCGCCGGGTGATCCTTATCGAGTCCGAGGGTGTTCGCGGCCTGCTCGACCGTCTCGATAACTCTTTTGCCGAAGCAGTGGAACTTCTCTATAACTGCAAGGGTAGAGCTATTGTATCAGGTATTGGCAAAAGCGGTATAGTGGGGCGCAAGCTTGCCGC
>JAUVUV010000264.1 GCA_030604975.1 Candidatus Glassiibacteriota bacterium
GGAACACCGCTGATATTTTCAAGTTTGCTGGTGTCTTGGGTGCAGGCTGATATTATACTCCGGCGGCCGGATTGAGGGTCTGCCAACTGGCGTGCAGAACAATTTAAGAAAAACGAAAAGACAGGCAAAAAATCAGTTCTCTGGATGAGGAAGCGACTTGTCCCCGACTGCAAAATTCTCCGCCATCCGTATCCGCTCCTCCGCCAGTGGATGGCTTCCGTAGAACCGGTAAAGGAGCTTGGGATGGAGCAGGTCCGCCTTGGCCTTACGCACGAGCTTTTTCTCCACCTCGATGAAGGCTGGAACATCTCCAGTCAGTTCGAGCGCGGCCCGGTCCGCAGCCCGTTCGAAACGCCGCGAAATAGCCGATACCGCAGGCGAGGTCAAAGTGCCGGCGAGGCTGAGAAGAAAGGGCAAAAGCACGAACAGCACCAGGCTCGATTGTGCACTGAGGCCGAAAAAGCCTCTCGTGGCCTCAACGTTCAAAAGAGCCCATAGCAGCCAGAGGCTGGCAAAAACGCCCACGACCTCCAGAAGGAAACCTTTCATGATGTGATGTTCCCGCCAGTGGCCGAGTTCGTGCGCCACAACCGAGAGCACCTCATCGTCCCTGCATTCAGCCACCAGATTGTCGAAAAGCACCACGCGGCGGCTGTTGCCCAGGCCGGTGAAATAGGCGTTGAGATAGCGCGAGCGGCGGCTGGCGTCCATCATGTATACCTGTTTCAGCTTAAGTCCCGCCTCTGCGCTGACCTGGCGAATCCGCCCCTCCAGTTCCTCATCCTCTAACAGTGTAAATTTGTTAAACAGCGGATCGATCACCCAGGGACTGATCCAGATCCCGAATGCCGAAACTGCGAGTATCACCGCCGTGGCGGGAAGAGGCCAGAAATTCGGCAGCCCCTTGATCAGAGCAAGAACCGGCAGAGCGACAACAGTGACTATTATCCAGTTGAGAACAAGGGATTTAGCCCGGTCGGCCAGCCAGGTCCCGAGCGTGATTGTGGAAAGCCCCATCTCGCGTTCGATCACGAATTCCCGGTATGCCGAAAGCGGCATATAGATCAGCATCTGCACTGCCAGCAGCACCAGGACAAACAGAGGCAGGGCCAGGTACCAGTGTCCTCCTGTTGGCGCCAGAAGCCAGCTTTCCAGCCTGGCACCCAGGCCGCCGAATAGAAGGGCAGCGTAAAATGCGTAAAAAAGGAGCCTGGAAAACGGAAAAAGACGGTTGTGACGGATAACATGCTCTCTTCCCACCGCGATATCACTTTCATTGAAATGGCGCAGGATTTCACTTCGACGCTCAGTGGAAGTGTCACCAGCCATGCGCATCACATAAACCGCTGCGTCCCAGGCCATGAAAGGTGCAAGAAGCAGGATTACCAGCAGTATCTTGGGCATGATTTTCCTCGCAATTTCCGATCTTTTTAGGGACGAACCATTACCCGTAGCCCCATCCAGAACAGCACGGAGATCTTCCCTTGTAGCCTCTATCTATAACATATAGTAAGTTAAAGCATTATGAGCGAAAGTCAAATGCCCTCTGATACCGAACCGTCTTTCCGGCATTGACACCTGATTTCAGAAAGACTTATAATGTGAGATAACCAAGCAGTTTTGAATTCGTCCTTTTCACTAATCATTGAAAAAGTTATGGGGGCTTGATGAAAGAATATCTCATTCTGTCAGGCATGGGGCCCGATAAACCGGGTATCGCAAAGGCGATCAGCGAGGTCGCATACAAGACAGGCTGCAGTATCGAAGACAGCAGGATGGCCGTGCTGGGAGGAGAGTTTGCAATCCTGGTTCTCCTGGAGGGAGAAAAGAAGGCGATCGAAACTTTTACCTCTGGTTTGAGAGATATCGAAGCCGATACCGGTCTCACCCTTTCGGCGCGGAAGACCAGAGCCAGGCCGAAATATCAGGTGGAAAAAGGCGTGCCCTACCATCTCGTTGTGGTGGGAATCGACCAAACTGGAATCGTTTTCCAGGTGACCGAACTATTGGCCCGGCATGGAATCAATATCGAAAGTCTCGAGACCGAGGCGCATCATGCTCCGGTAACCGGCACTCCGATGTTCCGGATGACTATCACTGCCGAAAAGCCCGCGGAGGTTCCGGTGCGTAAGCTCAGGAAGGAGCTTGCCACCCTTTGCGACAAACTGAACATGGATTTTACTCTCGAAGCCATGGCCTGAGCTCAAGATTGCCCGTAGGGCTTTCTTAAATCGAAGGATCAGGAGAACCCGTTTCGGCCAAACTTTCGATCTTTTCGACAACCAGCCGGCAAAAGGGCCGAATGGCTGATTCAAACTGAACCGGACAAAAAATACAACTGAGTTCGCCTCCTGCCTTTTTGGTCGTCTGAGAATACAACCTGAAACGTTAGCCGAATATTATCCCCGGAGATACCCATGTCCCGAATTCTTTTGATGACTCTCTTTGCTAACCTTTTCTTTTTTCCCCACCCGGTTGCCGGCGCAGAAAGTCAATGGCATCCCTCGCTTGTGGATAGAATGGCCGGACGATTCGGTGCTTTTGGTGAGAGCTACCGCTACCGCAAGCTCGGCTACCTGACTATGATCACAGACGGCCCGGATGTCTATTCGATCACCATGGGGGATAACCTTCTTTTGGGAAGGCCGGTGCTGCCCTCCTCTTACAGCTACGAAGAAAAGTTCAACTGGGCCGGTGCAGAGCGCAGCTACAGTTTCATCTCGTCCGATGGCGAGAAGGGGCTGCTGAAAGTCTACGAATCGCTCCTTGCGCCGGGTTTTCTTTATTGGACCAGCGAGGGGGTTTTTCGCTGGTCGTGGGAGGAGCAGAAAACCGGGCAGCATTTTATTCGTCCTCTTTCCTCCGGGGTGGAGCGCCGCGGCGAGGGGGAGCGCTACATCGCCGCACGTGACGGTGAACTGGCAGAGCCCTGGCTTCTGGTGAGTTTCGCAGGCAGCCGGTACCCGTTCGACTGCCCCGTTCTTTTCCTCTTCGAGCGCAAGCCCGTGGAGATCGAGGTCGTTACCCATGAGTTTCTCGATATCCGCTTTCCCGGACCTGCAGGCAAGATAATTCTGATGCCCCTCTACGGGGTGAGAAAGATCGAGAACGAAAAGACTGCCGCGTGGACAGAGGAAATTCCCGGAGAGGTTGTCCGCACCTGTTCGATCTGGCGCAAGCGCCTGGAACATTACCCGGTGGCTTGCCGTGAACAATACCGTTTCGACAGTTCGGGCGCCCTGGAGGTAAGAAACAGCTATGAATTCGTCTCTTTCGAAAACGCCGGAGGCGAGCCGCTTGCCCCTGTCCCGCCGTTTGTCAGGATGGCGCAAAAGGGCGGCTACCCGGTTTCTATCGAGGGGCGGTTGGTCGAGACCGGCTACCCGACCCATTACGGAGTGCTGGACTATGTGGAAGGCAGCGAGCTGACCTATCGCATTCCGGCCTGTGATTACGTTGACAAAACGCCCGCCCCGGTCCGGGTTAAAGGCGTTCAGGGAATATCTCGGATCGAGGAGGCGCTGGAGGCCTATATCCGTAATCCCCTCTGGACATGGCCCGGTGACCACGACTACGACCCGGACGATGTGATGGACACCATGCACAACCTTCGGCTGCTCGCCTGGGCCACCTGGTCACTGCCAGAGGGAAAGCGCAAAAGGGCGCTGAAAGAGTTGGCAGAACCGGGGATCGATAGACTCCGGGATGAGCTTTACTTTTATTTCGAGGATCCGGTGGCACAGGCGAGCTACGCCCGTGACAGCACAGTTTTCGCTCAGCGCGGAAAGACCTCCTACGACTCTGACTGGTACAATGGTTTCCAGCTTGCCGGCTTCTGGGCCTACCGGTATTTCGGCGACCGGGCAAAAGGCCTTCGCCTGGCCCGCGAGCATTGGGCACTCTGGACAGACCTGCGCGATTACATGGAGATTTACCACGACTGGACGACCTGTTGCAGCACAACCGACCCCCGGGGCAACCTCACCGACTACGACTGCATGCGTAACGGCTGGGCAGGACTCCTGGCTTACGCCCGCCTGGCGCGCGATCTCGGTTATCACGATCAATACCGCCAGACAAAGTATCTCGCCTCCAAAACCATGGTCGCTTTTTACGTCCAGTGGACTCTTCAGAAATATTTCCATGAGCTGGCCTCCTCTTATCCGCCGGACAGAGGCAAGGGTTTCCTGAAATACGATATCGCTGAATTGACCGGTGTCGACCGGCTCGAAACTTACGTGCTTCATGAGATCACTCGCCCGGATGACAGTTCTCCCTACAACCTGAGCGCCTGCATTCCGGAACACAGCCTTTTCCTGACCGATTTCGGACTCAATGACAGAGTGGCGAAGCTCAC
>JAUVUV010000124.1 GCA_030604975.1 Candidatus Glassiibacteriota bacterium
CAGGGATTCGTCCAGGCCTGATTCCCTCTCCATTCCCATCCTCGGACCTATACCTCAAAAAGTGATTGTTTTTGCCCCAAATAGGGCATTCGTAATTCATTTGCACTTGATACTTTCTGCCCAATTGCTTATAATACATGCCAATTTTCTTTGGGACGCACGCGGCATACAGTTTGCGGATGCCTTTGAGCCGAACAGGATATGAATTTTTTCTTGCTCCGGGAGGTTCTTTGAACCGTCAGGAAGTCTACGAGCTTTTAACCGAGTACACCAAGAGCGAAAGACTCCTCCGTCACAGCCTGGCGGTTGAGGCGGCTATGAGAGCCTATGCCCGCAAGTACGGTGAGGATGAGGAACTATGGGGTGCGATCGGGCTGATACACGATTTCGACTATGAGCAGAACCCCACTCTGGACAGGCATCCGATGGTGGGCGGCGAAATCCTTCGCAACAAGGGATGGCCGGAGGTTGCTGTTCGGGCGGTTCTGTCCCACTCTGACGAAGGCGGGATACAGCGCGAAAGCCGGCTGGAGAAAACTCTCTACGCGGTGGATGAACTCACCGGTTTTATCACGGCCGTGGCACTGGTGCGGCCCTCGCGCTCCCTGGATGATCTGAAAGCCAGGAGTGTCAAGAAAAAGATGAAAGACAAGGGTTTTGCCGCAGCGCTTGATCGCGAGCAGTTTCTCCGGTCAACCGAAGAGCTGGGTGAGGATTTCACCGAGCATGTAGACTTCGTAATCCAGGCCATGCGTCCTGTGGGTAAGGAACTCGGTTTCGAGACACTGGAGGATAATTAGATGATGGTTCCAGGTTTGCATATAAAATCCGGCCTGCCGGTTTTTCTGATTACATGGTTCATCTCAGGCTGCGCCTTAGCTGTTCGGCCTGCCGCAGCGGATGAGCTCTGGAACAAAGGCGAACTTCTTGCCGAGGAAGATTTTTCGGGTGATTTGAGTAACTGGCTGGCCGAGGGGGATGTGGCGGCAAACATTGAGGGCGGCCGCCTGAGGTTTGAAGCCCTGGAGAAAACCGAGGTCAAGAAAGGCAATATCTGGTGGAGGAAACATTTCACCGGCCCCCTGCTGATCGAGTATGACTACCAGTCGGCCACCCCGTATGGGCTTTCGATGATCTGGTGGTGCGCCCACGGGAGAGAGGGCGAGGACCTGCTGTCGTTCACCAGGAGTGGGGTTTACGATGAATATGTCAAGGGCAGGATGAACGGCTATCATATCTCTTATCACAGATTTGACTCCGGAGTGAGCAATTTGCGAAAGTCATACGGTTTCCACAAGCTATCCTCGAATGATGACCCGATTCCTATTGATGAGTTGGATTTGCACCATATCACGATTTACTGCCGCCAAGGGCATATCCGTTTCATAGTGGACGGCAAGCTGGTGCACGATTTTATCGACCGGGGCCAGCCGTGCCTGGAGGGCAAGGCCTGGCATCACGACTACCCCTGCAAGGGTACCGGGGCGGTTTTGACTGAAGGCAGGATCGGCATTCGCCATACCCAGAAACAGGTTGCTTATTACGACAATTTCCGGATTTACCGGCTGGTGAAACCCTGAAAATTATTGTCAATTTCACTTTTAAATATTGATCTTCCTTTCGCGCCTGGTCACGGCACGGTGCGTAACTGGAACTTTTAAACATCAAACCCCTTGAAACCATGATTAAGATTGAAAACCTGACCAAGTACTACGGACCGGTCCTTGCTGTGGACTCGGTTTCTTTCGAGGTGTCCAAAGGCGAGGTAGTAGGATTCCTCGGGCCGAACGCGGCGGGCAAGACCACCACGATGCGGGTAATCACCTGCTATCTCAGGCCCACCTCAGGAACGGTATCTGTGGCCGGATACGACATCCACAACCACCCTGTCGAGGTGCGCAGGCGTATCGGCTACCTGCCGGAAAACTGCCCGCTGTATCCTGAGATGAACGTGGTGGACTATCTGAACTACATTGCCAAACTCCGCCAGGTGCCCGCTGCAGAGCGCCCCCGGCGGGTGAAAGAAATGATCGGTATCACCGGCCTTGAGGACGTGCTGTGGAAGGATATCGGCGAGTTGTCCAAGGGCTTTCGGCAGCGCGTGGGACTGGCCCAGTCGATGGTCCACGATCCGGACATCCTGATCTTCGACGAGCCGACCGCCGGGCTGGACCCGAACCAGATTGTCGAGATCAGGCAGCTCATCCGCGAGATCGGCCGCGAGAAAACGATTATCCTCTCCACGCATATTCTGCCCGAGGTGAGCGCCACCTGCGACAGAGTGCTGATAATCAACGACGCCAGGCTGGTAGCCAGCGGCACCACTGATGAGCTTGTCAGCCGGGCAAAGGGTGCCGATGTTGTCACTGCCGAGATAAGAGGGCCGGAAGAGGAGGTTTACCAGGCCCTGCGCAAGGCAGACTTTGTCGACGAATTCCGTAAAATCAAGGAAGGACCCGAGGAGGACGGCGCCTGGCTGACTCTTGAAATCGAAAGCACTGGAGATATCAGGGAAAAACTTTTCCGCCTCGTTGTGGAGAAAAACTGGTCCATGCGTGAATTGAAACTTGAAAAGATGAGCCTCGAGGAAGTTTTCGCCAAACTGACTACCTCGTAGAAGTGAAATCTTATCTTTTGAATCTATAACCTGAAAAAGACGAGTAGCAGAGAGAAAATGAAAAACATTATTACAATCGCCAGGAAAGAATTCAGAACCTACTTCGAATCACCGATAGCCTATATTTTTATCACGGCTTTCCTGCTGTTGGTCAACTTTCTTTATCTCTGGACTTTCTTTTTGGTCGGACAGGCCGACATGCGCTCCTTTTTCGGCTTCATGCCTTTCGTTTTCCTCTTCCTCGTGCCCTCGATTACCATGCGTCTCTGGGCCGAGGAGCGCAAGATGGGAACTCTAGAGGTGCTGCTGACCCTGCCTGTACAGGAAAAGGAGGTGGTGCTGGGCAAATTTATCGCCAGTTTCGTTTTCCTGCTGGTGATGCTCGCGCTCACATTCAACATCCCCCTGCTCGTGGGCTTTCTGGGTGATCCGGACTGGGGCATGATAATCTGTGGTTACCTGGGGTGCCTGCTCATGGGAGCCTCATATCTGGCGATCGGCCTTTTTGCCTCGGCCCTGAGCGATAACCAGATTGTCGCTTTCATCCTGGCAATCGCAATCTGTACCGCCATGCTGATCGTGGGTGAATGGTTTTTCCTGATCCTCGTGCCCGATGTTTTCGTTCCCTTTTTCAATTATCTGGGGCTTGGCACCCATTTCGAGAGCATGGGACGCGGGGTGATCGATACCCGCGATTTGCTCTATTATATCTCAGTAATCGGCGTTTTCCTCTATCTCAATGTCTACACGGTAGAAAACAGGAACTGGGTCTAAAGTTCCCGGGCCAATTGTCTAAAAGGTTGCACACTATGAATGGGAAAAAAACGACAGATCAAGTTTCCAACCTTGCCTACGTGGCGGTAATCCTCGCTATCGTGATCGTGGTGAACGTTCTGGGCAGCAATTTTTTCGGCAGGCTGGATCTGACCGAGAACAAGCTTTACTCGATCAGTCCAACCACTAAAGAGATTCTCGGCGATCTTGATGATGTAGTTTCGGTCAAAGCTTATTTTTCCAAGAAATTGCCCGTGCAACTGAGCCGACTGCCCAAGGAAATAGACGATATGCTCGAGGAGTATATGATCTACTCCGACGGCAACATCCACTATGAACGGATCGATCCTGGGGATGACGAAGACCTGAAGCGTCAGCTCGCCCAGTCGGGGATTATGCCGGTTACGATGACTATCATCGAGAAGGACGAGCGCCAGCAGATCAGCGGCTACCTCGCGATGACTGTTTCCTACGGCGAAAAAACCGAGGTGATCCCGATGGTAGAAAACACGAGAGACCTGGAATATGAGCTTACAAGCCGTGTCTACCGGGTGACAACAGAGCCGCAGCATGTCGGTTTCCTCTCCTCGCACACGAGGCACGACTTGATGGGCGACTACAACGTATTCGCCCAGGAGGTGCGTAAAATCCACGAGATCGAACCCGTGGACCTGAGCTCGGATATGGAAATACCCGATAGAATCGACGCCCTGATCGTAGCTGGCCCCACTGATTCGGTTCCCGAGCAGGTGAAGTTCACGGTGGATCAGTTTATCATGCGCGGGGGAAGGGCGCTTTTTCTGGTGGACAACCTCGTGGTGGAACAGCGCATGCCCAGGATAGTGGATCACGGGCTCAAATGGATGTTTTTAAAATACGGGTTTAACATGACAGGCGATATCGTGCGGGACCAGAAATCTCATTCACCGCAGCGGGTTACCCAGGGCATCTTTACTTTCAACCAGCCCAACCCGTTTTTCCCCCACATTATCAAAGAGCAGTTCGGTGATCAGTCGGTGGTGTCAAGGCTCAGTGAGCTGACCCTTCCTTGGACCGGCACTGTCGAGCCAAGCGCCGAATCGGACAGCAATCTAGCCTATTCTGTGCTGGCTACCACCAGCGATGCGGGTCAGAGCCTGAGGCCTCCCACTTTCCAGCCCTCGGGCACCCAGGCGGAGCTGCCGCTGATTGTGCTCGCTTCCGGCAAATTCAAGAGCGCTTTCGATGGCAGGACGGATCTGGTGGAAGAGGGCGACAGCCTGCTCAATAGCAGCACGGTCGAAACGGATATTATGCTGGTCGGTAGCTCCTCGTTTATCGAAAACCAGTATCTTTATCCGGGCAACATGGAGTTCATGCTCAACGCCATCGATTTTCTCACAATCGGCGACAAACTGATCTCCATCCGCACCAGGCCCACCACGGACATGCCGCTTAAATCGATCAGCGCCGAGATGAAAAATTTCCTGCGGATAATGAGTGTCGTGACCGTGCCGATATTCGTTATCCTTTTCGGTTCGATGCGCTTTTACCTCAAGCGGCGGGACAAAGCGCTCCGTTCCCGCTCTTTATAAGACTGACAGGTGTTTCTCCCAGGGCAGAGCGGACTGCCCCGGAAATACAGGCAATCACTTCAATTGTAATGACAGGACGATGAAAAAGCTGATTAAACCACTGATAGTTCTCATACTTCTTCTCGTTGTCTGGCTGGTGGTAGAATTCACCGGCCGCGATTTCAGCCGCCCGGACCCGGAGAAAACCCTGGCAGTGCAGCTTGACGAGGCATTGATCAGACGGATCGAGATCAGCCGGGGAGAGGAGGGTATCACCCTCCTTCACAGCGCAACCGGCGATTGGCAGGTGAAAACCGATCAGGGAATCAAACCAGCCGGGATCGAGGCGGTTGCCAGCGCCCTGGCCAACCTGAACGGGATCAACACCACTGATATCGTGAGCCACAACCCCGACAAGCAGGCAGACTACAGAGTGGATGATGCCAGCGGCACGAAAGTGCGCCTTTACGGCAACGGGGATGTGCTGCTGGAGGAGCTGGTGATCGGCAAGTTGGGCGGTTTCGAATCCCAGGCCATGGCTGTCCAGCAGGGCCGGATCGACGAAAGCCGTTTTTTCACCTACATGCGCCAGGGCAGCAGCGACCGCGTATACAAGGTACAGGGCTTTTTCGCCGGTATGCTGGGTGTGGATGTCGAACAGTGGCGTGACCACGTCCTGATGAAATTCGGACCCTCGGAACTACAGCAGATCAGCCTGGTTTACCCGGAGGAGAAAATAGTACTGGAGAAAGATGTCAACGGCTCCTGGGCGATGACCGAACCGCAAGCCTCAGCCGTTGACTCGACCGTTGTGGAGCGGATGGCCGCCTCGTTGAGCACCATGCGGGCTACGGGCTTCGTAGACTCGATTCTCCCGGCTGAAACACTCGGGTTCGGCCAGCCGACCGTGGTGGTGGGCGTGAAACTCGCCGATGGAACCGAGCAGAAAGTCACTGTGGGCAACGAACTGGAAGACAATCTTTCCTACTGTGCAAAAGAGCATGACGAACAGGTTTACACTCTCGCCCGTTTCCGCCTGGACCAGTTCGCCAAACGCCCGGCGGACCTGGTAAAAGAGGATGTGGAGGAAGCAGAGAAAGAAGGGGAAGAGTAAAGCTTACAAAAGAAAAATAATAAATGAAGGAAAATCAAACAGCGCGTCTCGATTCCGGGACGCGTTTTTTATTTGTTGACAAACTTTTCTCAAGGCCTCTTTTTTGATCACTCCTCTTTAATCTAAAAAGAATTCCACAAAGCTTTGCTTCGGGGTAACCCTCCCGGGGGATCGACAGATGATTCCCCTTTGCTAAGGGGAATCATTATTTCGTCCCCCTTAAAAAAGGGGAATCGATATATATTCCCCCTTAGCAAAGGGGAATTAATATATATTCCCCCTTAAAAAAGGGGGAGACAGGGGGTTGTCTCGATTTATTCGCCCTCGGGAAGGAGATAAGATCGATCAAATTCATCATTGTGATACTCCGCAGCACTGCCGCGGGGTAGTTCATTCAATCCACTCCCGGAGGAAGATTTGAAAC
>JAUVUV010000160.1 GCA_030604975.1 Candidatus Glassiibacteriota bacterium
CCAAACCATAGATTACCCTGTGGATCCTCCACTATTGAAGTAACACGTTCACCTGCCCACCCATTTTCCAAAGCGAATGTTTTCCATTGATTTCCATTAAATCTGCTGATAATACCTCTATGTACAAACCACAGATTTCCCTTTTTGTCTTCAATCATTGAAAATACATTATTGCCAGCCAGTCCGTCTTCCGTCGTGAAGGTTTCCCACCTGCTTCCATCAAATCTACTGACCCCTCCTCCAGAAGTACCAAACCAAAGATTACCCTTTATATCTTCCAATATTGAATGAACATAACTCATTGCCAATCCATTCTTCACAGTATAGGTCAAGAATGCCAATCCTCTGAGTACACTTACGCCCCCTTTAGTACCAAACCAGAGATTGCCCTCTACATCTTCAAATATTGAATGCACGAGATTATCAAATAAACCGTTGTCCGTGGTGAACATCATCCAAGTACTTCCATCGAATCTGGAGATTCCTTCACTGGTAGCGAACCATAAATCCCCGTTTGTGTCTTCCAGAACGTCCCACACACTATTGCTAGGTAGCCCATCTTCAATAGTGAATGTCCTCCATATTTTTCCATCAAATTTATTCACGCCTTCTTTAGTTCCTAACCATAGGTTTCCATATGAATCTTCAAGTATCGAGCGTACCTTATTGCCCGCAAGACCTGCTTCCACAGTATAGGTAGTCCAAGATTTATTGTCTAACCTGCTGAGTCCCTCATCGGTTCCAAACCAAAATCTGCCCTTTGAATCTTCCAATATCGAAAGGACATTACCAGGTTCCAATCCATCCTTTTCGGAGAAGGTCTCCCAATAGTTTCCATCGAATCTGCTGACTCCCCCATCGGTTCCAAACCATAGATTACCTTCGCTGTCTTCCAGCATTGATCGAACATAATCATCAGCAAGACCATCATTCTTGGTGAAAGTATGCCATTGCTTTCCATCGAATCTGCTGACCCCGCCACCTTGGGTTCCAAACCAGATATTGCCTTCCTTGTCTTCCAGCATCGACCAGACCATAATATTAGCAAGTCCATCCTTTGTAGTGTAAGTAATAAAGGTTTTACCGTCGAACTTGCATACACCTTTGTGGGTGCTAAACCAGAGATATCCTTTTCTGTCCTGCAGGATTGAAAAAACAGTTGCTCGTGGAAGACCATCCTCGACCGTATAATTTGTAAATGGGTAAGTCTGGGGGAAAACAGGCTTTTCAAATACAAATTGAAAAGCGCAAATGAAGATTATCGTTTGAAATAAATTTTTTTTCACTTTTCTAACCTTTAAAGTGTAAGCAGGGTCTCTAAGGCTGGCATATCGTTCTTAATTTAATAATACCAACCGTTTGTGGTCCAGTCAAGAAAGAGAGAGTTATATCAAACAAAAGTGGAAAAAGTTAATTTGAGGTTGATCTCTCTGCCGCCGCACTTTCCCCTTACAAACCACGAACAGTAACATTGGATCACGCCCCGTAGAAAACGTGAATGTTTTCCGCTTCGAAACGGATGGGAATGGATCGGGATCTACCCCAAAAGCCATAAATTTTGTTGGGCATAATGTTGTGAAAATGGATTATAGACAATAAAAAGGCTTTACTGTTTCCAGCAAGCCCTTCTTATCAAAGGCGGGGCCGATGAGCCTTGAACTCACGTCCTTCGGATCGACGGGCCGTGAAAAATCGAAGCCGTGTCTATGTTGGAGAGGCGGCTTAGGAGAGGAAATAATGCACCACAATATATAGTGGCGTAGGATAATTTTTTCTTTGGATGAATTTGACTTGAAATAACATGTAAGCGGTGGCAAATTTTGTCCGCGAGCTTATGCAGCATTTTTGAATTTTTTATGCAGCATTTAACAGGCACGGGATGTCGTGCCCCTGTATAAAATCCTATCTTGTCCGGAAGCTCGATAATTGAACAACCCACTCGAAAGCCTCAACCCGGACCAGCTCCGCGCCGTAAGTTCCCGCGCCAAGCACCTGCTCGTGCTTGCAGGGGCCGGCAGCGGCACGACCTTTGTCATCACCAGGCGGATTTTTCACCTGGTAGGCTCAGGCGCAGCAGCTCCAGAGCAGATCCTGGCGATCACTTTCACCCGCAACGCCGCCAGGGAAATGTCCCGCCGCCTGGCCGCTTTCGCCGGGGAGTTCTCTACCGGAGAGTACGCTGCCGGAAAAACCACGGGAAGAGGCTTTCCGAAAATCTCCCGGGTCACCGTGCGCACCTTCCACTCGCTTTGCTACCTCATTCTACGCCGCCACTGGCGGCGTCTTTTCGACCAGCCATTTCACGTTGTCACCGAAACCCTGCCAAGCGGCAAGCCGGCCCGGATCGGCGGCAAAACTCTCAAGACCAAGAGCGAGCTGCTTCTGGATGCTGTGAAAATCCTTTTCTCCGAAGCTGATTTCCGGATCGAATTCAAACGTTATCTCTGGAACTATATGATCCAGGCCGAGGAAACCGACCGGTTCGGCGCAGGATTTGACACCCGGCCTCAAAACTTTGCCACACTTGCCGGCGAACGGGTGCGCTCCTATGCGGAAAGGGATATTGCCAACTGGCTTTATGAACACGGGATTCCCTATCTCTACGACAAGCCGGCGTACTGGGGCAAGCCAATATTCAGGACAGATTTTTACCTTCCAGAGCAGGACGCATACCTGGAGGTCTGGGAGTTCTCCGGCAAGCAGCAGAAAGAGCGAGATGCGAAGCTTGCGAAATACAGAGCCAAGGGAGTACGCCTGATCGAGGTGGAAAGGAACCAGCTGCTCGATTTCCCGATGTTGGAGAAGCGGCTAATCAATGAGCTGCCCGAGGTCTTTCCGCAAGGCGAAGCCAGCAGCCAGCCAGGTGACCTGGACACACTGGAAAGCTCCGAGTCTGGCTACCCTGAGGCGTTAAAAAGCTTTCTCTCCCTGGCCGAGGAAATCCTCGACAAGATGAAAAACCACTCGGTTAATCCGGCCGAACTCGCCGAACGGGTACGACAGGAAAAACACGCCCGCACCAGATCGTTTTACTCCCTTTTTCTGAGAGTTTACGAACAGTACCAGAAAAATTTAAGCTCAGAAGGTGCTATTGATTTTAATGAACTGATCCTTCAGACCCTCGAACTGTTCCGCCGCAACCCGGATCTGCGCGACCGTTACCGCGCCAGATGGAAATACATCCTGGTCGATGAGTACCAGGACGTGAACACGCCGCAGGTAGAGCTGCTTAAAGAGCTTGTCGGCCCTCAGAACAGTCTGGCCTGTGTCGGAGACGACTGGCAGAGCATCTATGGCTTTCGCGGCTCCGAGGTGAGCCACATTCTGAATTTCGAGAAAGAGTTCTGTTCGCCGGAGGTTCTACCCCTGCGCGTCAACTACCGCAACGGCGGCCCGATTGTCGATTTTGCCAACTTCTCGATCCGAAGGTGCGCCGAGTACAGAGACAAGCCTTCGATTGCTCTCAAACGGAGTACCGAACCAGTTGTCCTCTACCGCGCGCGGCGGCTGAATGAGGATGGACTAGGCTATGTGATAGAGAGGTTACGGGAACTTGTCGAGGATGGCACCTACGGCCCTGGCGACATCCTGATTCTCTACCGACGCAGCGCCAGTTTCCGCCTCCTGTTCGAGGCCTTGCGCGAGGCAGGGCTCGAAGTCCGCCATGAGACAATCCACGGGGCCAAGGGCCTCGAGGCGCCGGTGGTCTTCCTCTGGGCACTGGTTGGAGGAAGGGGCGGGTTTCCGAGTATCTGGAAAGAGGGCAGGATCATGCGCCTTTTGCTGCCCTTTCATAAATTGCACCGCATGGATGAGGAACGCCGGATTTTTTATGTCGCCCTGACCCGGGCCTCCGAGAGGCTTTTCCTGATCACGGAACAGTACAATGCCTCGAAGTTTCTCGAAAATGTCTCCGGCCGCTTTTTTAACTCCCTGCCCGGCCTTGAGTCAAAACCCGGCCGTCCAGATAAGCCCTACCCGTGCCCCTCCTGCAATAGTGTGCTCCTGCCGGAATACCGTTTCTGTCCGTGCTGCTTCCAAGGGCTGGAAGAAAAGAATTCATGATTTTCTTGGCGAGTTAACCCCAGTTGATTTTATATTAAATTACAATCTTATCTTTAATGCCACCATAGCCATTAATTTGCCTTTGAGGACTTTTCAATGGAAGCCTGGAGCGGACTTCTCGACATTTTGATACTTCTTAGCTCGGCCTTGATATTGGGCACTCTGGCAGAGGGGCTGAAACAAAGCGCTATTGTGGGCTACCTGATCGCTGGGATGCTGGTCGGGCCGAATGCTCTGGGCTGGGTGGGAACCCACGAGGATGTCTCTTTTATCGCCGAGCTGGGAGTGGCTCTGCTGCTTTTCTCAATCGGGCTGGAGTTTTCTCTTAAGCGCCTGATCAGGCTCGGGCCAATTACTTATCTCGGCGGCACGGCTCAGGTGGTGCTGACCACAGTTGTCGGTTTCGCCTTGTCATCCGCGTTCGGACTGGACTGGAGGCCGGCTTTTGCACTGGGTATGATGATCTCCTTATCCAGCACTGCCTGCGTGCTCCAGCTGTTGGTCAAGAACACCCAACTCGACAGCATTTACGGACGCAACTCTTTGGGTATTCTACTATTGCAGGACGTGGCATTGGTGCCGCTGCTGCTGGCAACCCTGGCACTGGGCGGTGAAAGCAGCTCATCCCAGTCGCTTCTTCTGCTCGCCCGCACTGTGGCGCTAGGGCTTGGCATGTTCGCCGTATTCTTCTTTCTTTTCAACTACCTGGTTCCCAGGCTGCTGAATCTTCAAAGCTGGTCCAATAACCGTGAACTGCCCATCCTCCTCGCAACTGTCATGGTATTGGGCTCAGCCTGGGCATCTCACCAGGCAGGTCTGAGCCCCTCTTTCGGTGCTTTCCTGGCCGGCATGCTGCTTGCCGAATCGCCGTTTGCCACCCAGATCCGCGCCGATATCGGTTCGCTCCGTACTTTGCTTGTTACACTTTTCTTCGCGGCAATCGGTATGTTCGTCAATCCCCTGTGGATCACTCGTAACCCTGTTCCGGTTATCTCTATGGTGTTGCTGATCGTGATCGCCAAACCGGTGATTGTTTACGGGATCGTCCGCAGTCTGGGATTCAGCAGCGGTATGGCTCTTGCCACTGGTGTCTGTCTCGGCCAGATCGGGGAATTCTCTTTCGTGCTGGCCAAAATCGCCAATCTCTCCGGGGTTATCGACAATGACCTTTTCCGCCTGACCGTTTCGGCTGCCGTGCTCACTCTTCTGATCACGCCTTATCTGGTCATGGCAGCGCCTGCTCTGGCCAGCTGGGCCGAATCTCTCAGACCGCTTTTCGGCGCGCGCCGCCGTAAACCACCTTCAGTACAGGAAACAACTGTAATGAAGTCTGTTTCAATCCAGCGGCCGATTCTGATCATCGGATTCGGCCCGGCGGGCCAGCGGGTAGCAGAGGTTCTCCTGCCGCATTGCGAGAAACAGATTCTTGTTCTCGACATCAATCCGGGCAACCAGTGGGCCAAGGGCCTGGGCCTTCAGTTTCATATCGGAGACGCCCGCCAGGCTGAGGTGCTCGAGCACATCCGTATCCGCCAGGCTGAGGCTGTGGTGATCACCCTGCCCGATCCGGCTGCTGTGCGCCATATCATCCACCTTTGCAAATCTCTGGCGCCCGAGGTGAGGATATTCGTCCGGTCGCGGTATCATATTTTCAAGTGGGAGTTGTTCATGGCCGGTGCCGAGACGGTTGTCGACGAGGAAGCCCAGGTGGGCCAGCGGCTGGCTGAG
>JAUVUV010000055.1 GCA_030604975.1 Candidatus Glassiibacteriota bacterium
AAGCCGCGGAGTATCACAACGATGAATTTGATCGATCTTATCTCCCACCCGTGAGCGAACAGATCAAGACAACCCCCTGTCTCCCCCTTTTTTAAGGGGGACTATTTACTGATCTCCCTTTGGTAAGGGGGATTACATACCAATCCCCCTAAGGGGTTACCACGAAACAAATCTTCGAGGAACTCCTTCCGGTTAAACACGATCACCGAATATTATAACCCTTGCAGATTCCGAGTTCAAGGGAGATATACAAAAGGCCGGATGTGACAGCCACTTGGCTGGTTGCCGCATCCGGCCCTTTGGGTATTGAATGCCGATTACTTACTGAGGAACCTACTCAGCTTATACAGGCGTAGTAGAGCGCCTTGATCGCGCGCTCTGAGTCCTTGTCATCCACCATGAAAGTGATATTGATCTCCGAGCCGCCCTGAGAGATCAGCTCCACATTGACCCCCGCAGTGCCAAGAGTACTGAACACCCTGCCGGAGACTCCGGGGGTATGGCGCATCCCCTCGCCCACCACACAGATTATGGTCTTGCCCTTGTCCAGCGAGACATTGGAGAACTCCTCCAGCTCTTTGATCACCTTGTCCAGGTCGCGCGGATTGTCCACGGTGAGCGAAACCGAAACCTCGCTTGTGGCCATCACCTCGATATCGGTTTCGTGCTTGGCGAATATATTGAAGATCCGCGCCATATAGCCCGAAGAACCGAGCATCCTGGTAGATTCGATATTCAGCCGGTAAGCTCCGGTTCTGTTTGCTATGGCCTTGATCACCTTGTTCTGCTTTACAGATTCGTTTCTGATCGTGGTGCCCGGGGCATCTTGCTGAAAAGTGTTAAGGATTACCACTGGGATATTCTTGCGCATTGCCGGTTCGATGGCTTTGGGGTGAAGAACCCTTGCGCCGAAATACGCCAGCTCCTTGGCTTCATCGAACGAGATGCAGTCAAGCCTTTCGGCATCGGGTATCAGCCTCGGGTCGACACTCCGCATTCCGCTAACATCTGTCCAGATCTGGATCTCATCCACCCCGAACGAGGCTCCGACCAGGGCCGCGGTATAGTCGCTGCCGCCCCGGCCCAGGGTGGTTATCCGGCCGTCAGCGGTATGGCCCACGAAACCGGGGATGACCAGAACTTTTTTCTCTTTGCGTAATCCAGCCAGTACCTGGCCTTCTAACTCTTCAGGCACGGTGGCGTCCTGAAACTTTTCATTGGTCCTGATTCCAAGCTCCTCAACCTTCACGCACCTGGCAGGAATACCTTTACTGTTGAAAAGTGCGGTGATTATGTTACTGGAAAGCCTTTCGCCGAATGAGAAAATTTCATCGAGAAATTCCCGGTACGGTCTGTCTACATTGACCAAAACCTTGATAAGTTTTTTCCAGGTCTGATCGACAGTTTTCCAGGGTAGGCCGAGTTCCTTGAGCACATTTTTGTGCTTGCTTCTAATGATGTCGAGGTTTTCCTCAAAAGGCTTGTGGGCATGAGCAAGTTCCGCCATGGACTCGAACTGGTCGGTGATCTTGCTCTCGCCTGGCTCGGAGACACCCACCGCGCTGACAACCACCAGCGGCTGTCGATCGAGCCTGGATCGCACAATCTCTGCTACGGAGAGCATCCGTGAAGCGGTAGCAACAGAAGTGCCCCCGAATTTCATTACAATGTGTCCCATTCTAACTCTACTCAGCGTGAGGTGTTGGTTGTTAAATCGACCAATATGAAATGCTACTCGGGGTGTGAATAATTAAAAAAAAACAAACTAAATAAATAGCCAATATTTATCAACACTTTTAACGGTTTTGAAATTAATGGTCCTAGTATCTGGCATTTAATATCTCTTTCCTGCAAGACGATTCCTCACGCTTTGGCAGAATTCACTGAAACTTCTGCTGCCCACTTTATCTGCCTGGGCTTTCAGCTCCTCATAAAGCGGGGCTGCATCCCGGGGATCCTGCTGGTTATCGAGCTCCCAGCGGATGAGTTCGCGCAGAGAATGCATCAGGTTTTCCGGCTGCCCGGCCTTGCGAGCCAGTTCGACAGATTCCTCAAGCAGTTGCCTACAGGATTCCGCTTTGGCCGGGTCAGATTCGGGGTCTTCCATCATATCGAGGGCCAGGTTTCGTAGGGCCCAGCTTTTGCCGAAATCGTCTTTCAGCTTACGGCTTATCTTGAGGGCTTTTTCATGATACTGGCGCGCCTGGGAAAACTTTCCGTTTTCGCGATGAATCTCTCCCAGAAGGTTCGAGATGTCCATTAATTGAAGATTCCAGCCGCCTTCACGGGCCATATCGTATGCAGGCTCGAGCGCCTCCAGCGCCTCGGTGGATCGGGCCGTGATATGCAGCACTTCGGCCAGGTTGTAGCGCGTGCCCACGACAAACTCCTTGTAGCCGATACTCTCCCCGATACTCAACGCGCGCCGGTACCAGGGCTCGGATTCCTCGTACTTTTCTAAAAACATATAGCTTTCGCCGATATTGAACTGGAGCGCGGCAAGCTCTCTTGTTTCGCCTACCAGTACCTCGAGAGTGTCGTGCTGTGCTGAGAGTGTTTCCAGGGCTTCCTGATTGCGGCCCATATCATTGTCCACCACCCCCAAGTTGATTCGCACCTGGATCTCGGTTTTCAAATCACCGATCGAACTTGCAAGTTTCAAGGCCTGGTTGAAATACTGAAGGCTTTCCTCAAGCTTGAAAGCTTTCATCAGCGAAAGGCCGATCGAGTTCAACAGCATCGCCCTGATTTTCTTCAACCGCGGCTCGGCTTCATCTTTTACCAGCTCCAGAGCATCCCGGTATATTTCGACCGCCCGGCTGAATTCACCCCTGCGGTGAAACACACTACCGCGGTTTCGCAACAGGAATGCCTTAAATATGCACTCCTCCACAGAAAGAGGGGAACCGGCCACGCGCGTGAAAATATGCTCGGCCTTGTTGAGATATTTGAGGGCTTCATCACGCTCTCCCTTTTCCAGGTGTGTGCGTGCCCGGTCGTTCAGGATCTCGGAAAGTAAAAGGCCATCTTTCAACTTATCCGCAGCAAGGGAGAAATGCTCGATTGCGCGGTCGAAATCGCCCTTGCGCGAGCGCTGGAAATAAGTCTTGCCCTCCAGATGCCTGGCCCGGGTCTCCAGTTCGTCCTCGCCTTTGGAGGAGGCCATACTGGCGAGATTTTCAAAATCCTCAAGCGCTTTATCATAGTGGCCCAGAAGAAGGTTCACCTGGCCTCTATTTTCGAGCATGCTCATTCTTCGCCTCTCGGCGTCCTCGACCCTGTACTCGCTCAGGATTTTCTCGATGCGATCAAGCAGCATCAGGCTCTTTTCATTGTCGAAAACCTCCCTGGCAAGCTCTCCCGCCTCGAGATAATATGCGCAGGATTTTTCGGGTATCTCGGCGCTCGAATAATGGAGCGCGGTGAGCAGGGCCTTTTCAAACTTGTTGGCAAGCTCGGTATTCTCGAATACTTTTGCGACTCCCTGGTGAAGCCTTTTGCGCATCGAGGGAACCAGTTCCTGATACAGCTTCTCGCCGATCAAGGCCCGCTTGAATGTATAAACCCAGTCCGGATCCTTTTCGTTTTCCAGGCGAGTGATCTCATAGCCGGTGAGCCTGCTGAATACCTCTTCCAGGTCGGTGTGTTTGAACAGATTATCCCGGTCCGCCACAGGCAGAAAGCGGCGGATGATGATATAACGCAGGATATTGCCCAGCACGCTCGAATACTGAATGGCCACATGCTCCTCTTTGGACAGGCGACTTATCCGATCCTCGATAACCCCCTGAATTCTGGTCGGGATCGAGACGTGGCGAAAACTTTCGCTGTTGAATCTGGTGCATTTGCCATCAGCGATAGTGACAATCTCCTGTTCGAGGATCTTGTTACAGAACTCGATCACGAAAAACGGGTTGGCTTCCAGTTCTTTTTCGATTCTGGTTTTCAGCTCCCCGGGCATATCGGATTCATAATCTTCGGAATCGATACCGAGCACCAGGTTAGCCAGCGTCTTGATTGCCGGCAGTTTGAGCAGTCCGGGTTTGAGAATGTGGCGTTCTGCCAGCAGGTTTTTATCGCGAAGGATACCGAGCTGGATAGCTTTGCGGGCGTTGACACAGACCACCAGCCCTTTATTAACCCGGCGGAGAATATAGTTTAGAAGATGGAGGCTGTTGCGGTCGGACCACTGAAGGTCATCAATGCAGAGCAGAACCGTGCTTCCGGGACCGCCGCGCTCGACCTCCCTGGCGAAAATGTCCCCGGTACGCTTGTAGAAAATGTTCCGCCTGGCCTCGGAGTCGAGAGCCGAGGAAAAGCCGGTTTCCGGCACCTCAACACCAATAAAGGAGGCGATCACTGGAGCCTGTTCGGCCAGTTCCGGGTCGGAGGGATCGAGCATTGAGAGCACTTCGGCGATCTTGTCTCGCTTGAGTTCTGGTGGATCCTGGTTGTTGATCCGGAAAATCTGCTCTTTCAGGATGCGGATAAAGGGATAATAAGGATAAGCGCCTTCGTCGCTATGGCTTTCGGTCTGTTCGGCATCAACTTTTCCGGCCCTCTTCGCCACTGTCCCCTCACCCTGGTACCAGCTGTAGCATTCGCCGAAATATACCGGCCAGCCGCGTTCGAGTGCCCAATGGACGAGTTCTGCGATTCTCCTTGTCTTGCCCACACCGCTCCTGGCGACAAAGGCCATTATCTGCGACCGCTCTCTCCTGCCATCGGCAACCTGCTCGATCAGATCCATGCACTTGGCAAGGAACCTGCATTTGCGCATATCCTCGAAATCCTGCACCACCTCGCCCTCGACAGTCACAAGCGGCACCTTGCGCAGACGAGCGATGAATTCAGATATACTTTCGACTACTTTGCGCTCTGTAAGGCTGTAAAGAGCAACCGGTTTGCTGAAACCCTTGAGATTTGCCTCGCGCACCGCAGACGCCGGCTGGATCAGGTGCTCGACCTTCCTGCAGTGGCTCTCGATCGTAAATATCGTACCCGAGGGATTTACAATGTTGCCGGAGCTGTCGGTCTCCAGCGCCTCGTCCACCAGGCGCGCGGCCAGATTGCAGTCCGGCCCGATAATCGTTTCCTCGTTGTTGACAATATTGTCGCCGGCCGGCCCCTGGAGGCCCTTGCCCACGCTCATTCCGCCGCGGATTTTTACCTCGGAGCCAAGCGTCCTGCCCAGCGATTCTCTAAGATCGCGCCACGCATTCCAGAGTATTTCGGCATAATAGCGGTCGCTCTCCCTCTTTTCGCTGAACATTGTGCCCAGCACTCCCATCAGGTTGAAATCGCCCTTGTGAAAGATATTGTACTTATAGTGGATCCCGTAGCGGGCCATCACCCGGTGGACTTCATCGGCCAATGAATTGAGCACCTTCTCGGACGAGATCTCAAAATTGCAGAACAGCACACCGCTGTCCCGCACGGCCGAGCAGGATTCATCGAGCAGGATGTTCTTGTTGCCTTCGTGACCCAGATTTCGCACGATGTGAAGCAGAAGCAACCTGCTGCCGATATACTTTTCTACCTCGAAAATCTGGTTTGCTATTTTTCTGATCCGCTTTTTCTTGGCTTCAAGGTCGAGTTTTGCAACTGCCTCTTTGACTGATTTCCCTTGCTTAAAACCCCGGGCGCACAAATCCTCGACAAACTCGCCGATTTTTTCCATGCCCGAGGGAGCGATCACAAGCTTGCGAAAAGCACCTACAGGCTCGGAAATGACCAGGTCTGAGGGTTCAAGGTCCAGCCATTTCTGCTCGAACAAGCCGTTGAGCCTGGAGTAGCAGTGCTGGTCGATTCCGAACCCTTTCACTTCTTCCACCTCGCCGCAGACCGGGTCGTCGCTTCCGCCCAGCTTCTCTGCCAGGGCTACGAGCTTGCCGGTGGCGCCCCAGGTGATCCTTGAGCGTACCCGGTTGCCGTAAAAATCGCTCCTGGGCCGGGGATCGAAAATAAGACCTCCACTTTCCCGGACCAAGAGCTCGCTGATAAATTCCTCGATTTCATCCTGATGCGGCTTGCCTAGGAGTTTGCGCCTTAATTCCTCACGCACCTCACGGGTCACCAGCGGCATCGCGGCCCGGATCGAAAGCATCACCTTGAAGGCCGCCATTGCCCTGTCTCCCTCGTGATCCTCGTCCTTGAAATGGTCCAGCACCAGCCCCATTTTGTTCAGACAGAAGCGGTTAAGGATGCTCAGATTCACGATGTCGCCGGCTTCCTCCTTGCCGAACCGCTCGGTCAGAGAGGTGAGCAGCGCTGTGAACCCGCTGACATCGGCAAAGAAAAAGTAGGCTCCGTCATCGCACCTGTTGCGCAGGTAGCCGAGGATGGCATCTCCACCGCGTTCGGAAATACCATATGAGGGGTCGCGTGCGGGAATAAAAAGGCGGGTATTTTCAAGCACGTTTTCCAGGTAAACCAGCAGCGGGCCTGATTCATCTTTCGTGATTGCATCCAGGTTGTCCCCGCGGCAAGCCTCGGCCCAGGAGAGATTGACATTGGCAAGAATCTCACCCAGAAGGCTCATTTCCGGCTGTTTTTCACGGCGAGGCGGAATAACCTTTTTTCTTCTGATCATTGTTGACTATACCCCCGGCAGCCTCTTGCTGATAACGGTGGCAAAGATCGATATATTTCTTGCTGTTCTGATTGCTGGCAATTTTCTCCAACTCCTGCAAAAATCCTTGATGTTCGCTGTTATTCAACTCCAGCATCTTCCAATATTTAAGTATCATGCTCAAGGATTCCATGGTGTTTTCAGGCTGGACGACCAGGCGCGCAAGCTCTAATGATTTCACCAGCATCCGGCCGGCCTCGCTGAAACGCGCTTTGTCACCTGATTCGAGCAAGGCCACAGCAAGGTTTCGTATGCTCCAGCTTTCTCCAAACTGGTCATCAAGTTCCTCAGCCATGGCCACTGCACGCTGATGTCGGGCGATTGCCCGGGCAATATTCCCTGTGGCAAGGTCCATTTCACCGAGGATGTTTTCCAGATCCATTTCCTGCTGACGATAATGCGATTTGTGAGCTGTGCTCACAGCCTCCTCAAGAACGCTCCTGGCTTCATCGATCTGGTCCTGATCCCGCAGGGCCTCGCCAAGATTATACATGATATTCACCGCAAACTGCATGCTGCCTATCTTGCGTGCAATCTCAAGAGCCTGCCTGTAATGAAGCTCGGCCTGCGGCAAATCCTCCATGAAATGATAGCATTCACCTATGTTGAACTCAAATGCGGCAAGCGACCTGTTTTCCCCGGCCAGCTTGCGAATGGTATCATAGCTGTTCAGCAAGAGGTCTAGGGCCTGGATGTTTTTCCCTGAGTCATTCAGATTTACAGACATGTTGTTGAGAATGATCAGCTGAAGGTTCACATCACCTACCCGCCTGGCAGTGGATTTGGCCTGGTAGTAGACGTCGAGCGCCTCTTTCAGCTTGAAAGAAGAGGACATGGCCAGGGCCTTGCTGTTCAGCAGCTGCGCTTTGACCGGCAGGCACACACTTCCCTCCTGGTCATCCAGCAGGTCGAGCGCCCGGTTAAATTCGGCCAGGGCTTCTTTGTGTTTCCCGAGTCGCATCAGGCTACTGCCCAGAGTGCGATATATGCGGGTCTTGAGAATCACTTCCTGAGTGTCGGTTTTGCCCTTTAGCGATCTTTTCTCCAGTGCAGCCAGAGAGGAACGAGCCTTTTTCATTGCCTGGGGCAGGTGGCCCATTTCAAGAAGTACGCGCGCCTGGCTGTTCTGGGAGTCAAGTTTAAGCAGCCTGTATCCGGCGGAGCTTTTCTCCGCGCTGCGGAATTTGGCCAGGGCCTGGTCGAAATCCCCGCTTTTCGCCCTTGTCATGCACACCTTTCCTGTCTGAAGGATTGCCTGGACGATAAGTTCATTTTCGGCCAGTCTGCTGGCAAGGACTTTGAGTTTATTGCTATCTTCAAGAGCGTCCTGGTATTTGCCCAGCGGCAGGAAAATTTCGGAGCGAACGCGGTGCATGTCGAGCATCAGGCGGTCGCGCGCCTTGATCCTATGGGCACTGCAGAACCGCTCGACCTTGCCCAGCAGTTCGATAGCTTTCTCGTTTTCGAAAAGCCCTCCTGCCATGCATCCCGAATCAAGATAATAGCCTGCTGCCTGATCTGGCTTCTCGGCCAGTTCATAGTGCATCGCACAACTAAGGTTCTTTTCGAGTTTGTTGTCTCCGACCGAGTTTTCCCAGATCTCCGCGGCCAGGCCGTGCAGCTTTTTCCTGAGCGATGGGATCAATCCATGGTACAGCGACTGGGCGATCAAGGCACGGCTGAAGCGGTAAAGCGAATCCATCCCCCGGTCCTGTTCGATTTCCAGCACATTTCTGCCGGCGAGACTGTGAAGGATTTGCTGTACTTTGTGCGCATCGAGCCCCTTCTCGCCAAAGATCTGGATATTCAGCTCGGCCACGTCCCGGCAGCGAAGGATGTTGCCCAGAACCGAGGCGTGCCTGACAATGTCAAATTCCCCGCGCGGAATTCTGTTTACCAGCTCCTCTATCACAGACTGGATCCGATTGGGGACAGTTCCCCGGGCTAAAGCCTCCTCGTCCAGGCGCTGGATGATGCCGTCACGAACGAATACCACCTCCCGCTCCAGCAATTTCCGACAGAATTCAATTATGAACAGGGGATTGTTCTCCAGTTCATTAAACCGCCTGCGGAGGTTAAGGGGCAGTTTGATTTCATGGTCGAGGCCCAGGGCGACCCTGGCAAGCATCCGCACGCCTCTGACGCCAAGCGGCTCGAGCTGAAGGATGTGACTGTTTCCGGCATCCGGGTCTTCTGCTACCGGAATCAACGCGGCCATATCCTCACTCTTTCGAGCTGTGACAAAAAACAAAAGATCGTTTTTTACCCGGTTGCGCAGGAAACTCAAAAGCTTGAAGCTACCCGGGTCTGCCCACTGAAGGGCATCAATACAAAGGAGGATTTTTATGTCCCTGCCGACTGTCATCCTTTCGAAAATATCACCTACCAGCTCGAAAAAGATGTTCCGCCTCTCTTCAGGACTCAAGCTGCTGGAAATACTTTCATCAAATGTCTCAATACCCAGAAAAGAGGCGAGTATATTGATCTGATCGGCAAGCAGGGTACCCCCGAAAAGGCGGGCAAGCTTCTGGACGATCCTGGAATGCGCTGCTTCGCCCTGTTCGTGCGGCGGGATTTCGAAAACCTGTTCTTTCAAAATGCGGATAAAAGGGTAGAACGGAACTACATGGGTCTGACCATGGCTTTCGCCCCCTTCCGTGGAGCCACTCACTCCCTGGTACCAGCTCTGACATTCTCCGAACAGAAGCGTCCATCCTTTCTTCTTGCACCAGTGCATGATTTCCACAAGCCGGCGGGTTTTACCGATACCGCTGGGTCCGCAAAATGCGAGAAGAAGGCAGGGCGCCCTGCCGAGGCCAGCGCTTATTTTGGCATACTCCTCAATGTAATCCAGGCTGGCGG
>JAUVUV010000065.1 GCA_030604975.1 Candidatus Glassiibacteriota bacterium
ATCGTGCTTTTCAGAAGCGGGCGCTCGCTTTTATGAAGATGCCCGGTAATCGATCCGCTCAAGTTCGATTTCGCCCTCGGCCACCTCCAGGAAAGGCTCGCCGTTTTTCACCCCGGCATGGCCGTAGCCCGTGGCCGTGCAGATAAAACTTTTGAAATCCCCTTTGATCGAGGGCCTGATATAGAGCACTCTCTCAACCGCGTCATAGCGGATTCCGGTCAGGCCCTGGAGCATGGCGTAAGAGGACATGGCCCGGGCGTACCAGTGGCCGCACTCGTACTCGTTGAACGGGTTGCGCACCCGGCCGTCGTAGCGGTCCCTTGCCGCACGCACGATATCGAGCCCCTCCTCCACCATGCCCATCATCATCAGGTGGCTTGCAACCTGGTATTCGATTCCGGTCCAGACCTCGTTCGAGTAGACAAAGGGGAGAGTGAGCTTGCCGCCCTTGGGCCAGGAGCAAAGCAGAAGGCCGCCCTCGGTGCCCGCAGCGTAGCTCGGACGCTGCGGGTTGGCGTGCTCGGAAAGGTTTTTTCTGAAATTGTACCTGTGCACGCTGGCAAGGTGGCTTTTCACCTTTTTCGGATCGAGGATTTCTCCGACACCACAGACCGCGGCGATCCAGGCGCCCAGTACGCCGTCACTCAGGCAGCCTATACCGTACTGGTACTTGGGTCCTTCCTGCTGCAGCAACTCCTTCGCTTCTTCGGAGTAGTCGCTGTCCCAGGAAGCCTTCGATTCCTCCACCGGGTCTTTGGCCCGCAGGCCTTCTGTCTGAATCTTATGGATAAAAAACTCTCCGTCGTAAAGCTCGTTTTCGACTATTTTCCGGCCATTTTCGTACAGGGATTCGTAAAGGCTCACATTCTCACCCAGCGCCACGCCCATCACCATGGCGGCCTTGAGCGCTCCCAGGTAGAAACTGCAGCACATCCCATCGGGGCCCCAAAACTCGACATCGTAGGTATTGTGGTGCGGTTCTTCCAGCACACCGCGGTGGCGTGGATCCCAGGTCTCAATACAGTAGTCCAGGCTCTGTTTGACCTGCGGCCAGTAACTCTTGAGCCAGGTGGTTTTGCCGCTGATCCGCCACTCACGATAGACTTTCATTATCCCCCCCAGCTGACCGTCGCTAGCTGCGTAAAAATCGTGGCTCACGCAACGGATCGGCAACGAGGAGCGGAACGACTGATGGCCGTTATCGTCCTGGCTGAAAAAGAACTCTGTGTGGCGCAGGCTGCGCTCCAGGCTGGGGAACAGGTGGCAGATTGCCTGAGCGTAGTTCCAGACATGGGTACAGCTGCCGGGGCAACAGCCCGAATTGTCGGTGCAGCCCTCCCAGCACCACAGCTTCCCGTCGGACTGGCGCATGGTGGTGGGGCTTTTGAGGATCGTCAGGTTGGCGGCTACGGCCTCGACCACCTCGGGTGGCAGGCTGTTGTCGTAAAAGCAATCGCTAAATTTTTGGGTCTCTTCGCGCAGGGATGCGTAATGGTCTTTCCAGTATGTAGCCAGTTTGTTCACGCTTTCGAACCGGGATGCATACCAGGGGATGTAATTGCCTTCTGCGGATTTCTCAGGACAACATTCCGCCTCTTTGTTCCAGATGTTGATTCGGAGATTGCTTTGGGGCACGTACCAGTTCAGCATCAGCCGGACAGTTTTCTTTTCTTTCGCTCCTAGGTTAAACGGAACATACAAGCTGGCTCCCGGGCTGGGAGAACCCTCGGTCACCGGCGGATGTTCCGGCATCGCGCCGTCTATGATGTTTTTCCAGGCGATGGTCAGCGGATCCCACCAGCCCCCTCGGAACCAGCGGAGGTTGGCTTTTACACCCGGATCGTCGCTGGAGGCACAGAAATAACCCTCCCTCCAAGACTCAGTCTCAGTCCCTTCTTGAACAAGTAAGAATCCGCCGGGAGTGTAGTCCACGCGGTGGAGGGCGTCCAGTTCACGACGCGAGCCTCGACCGGTGGCCATAAAATTCATCGCATTGAAAGAGTATACGGCTTCCAGGGTTTTGCCTGAGGTGTTGGTGAAAGTGAACTCAAGCGCGGCCACGGGGAGGCTGGAGTTGTCCGCATCCTGCGGGATGAATGGGCTCCAGCCGGTAATACTGACCTCAAGGGGTACTTTATCGTCCTCGAGTTTAACAGTTGCGAAAGGAAAACGCGTGCTGAAAGAAGCTCCGGCAAATCTCGGCAGCCCGTAGCTTTTGCCCCCGGCGCCGTTTCCTGTATCCGGGTTGCCGAACACTTTCCAATTCGGAACCGGGCCTTCGAGCACCCGGGCGATATTAGGGCTGCCCTTGATACAGATTGCCGAAAACGTTAGCGGCTCGTTGAAAATATCGGGCTTGTTGCGCTGGGAAAAATGCGAAAGAGCGCCAGTTCCCTCAAGGCAGATCATTCCCGCCCCGATTCCGCCCAGCGGGAAGGCCACCCTGTTGAGAAATTGGCCGGTATAGGTATCGTTGTAATTTCTTTGTGAGGCATTTCCTTTGGTAGAATTTTTCCGGCTGCTGGAGGATTTACAGCCCTGGATAGAACTGGTAGAATAAACTGCAGCCGCCAGAGCAGCACCTGCGGCTGTCTCCTTAACAAAGCTTCTGCGTTTCATGGGCAGTTCACTCCTTGAGGAATTTTTATGGTTTCGAGTCACCAGAGAGATTGATCAAGTTGTAACCTTGCCGGGGATTGATGTCAACAGCTTGAATTATAAGTGAAGGGATCTATATTGACATTCGATAAAGGGAGCCACTAGAATAATTGGCAGAAAAAGCTGTGAGGACAAGAGATAATTTTGCAGGAGAGATAGCTGCATGAGCGATAAGTCTATTTTCGATAAATTACTGGCAGAAATTGACAGGCTAGTCTCAAGTGGTCTTTCAAGAGATGAAACTCTCCTGCGGGTCTGCCAACTGCTGGAAAGTAGTGTTGCCTATTACGACTGGGTCGGGTTTTATCTGGTGGAGGGAGAAAAAGAACTCGTCCTGGGACCTTTCGCCGGTGAGCCGACAGAACATGTCAGGATCGCTTTCGGCATCGGGGTCTGCGGCCAGGCTGCCCAAAGAAAGGAGACTTTTCTGATCCAGGATGTCTCTTGCGAAACGAATTATTTATCATGTTCGCCAAAGGTGAAAGCGGAAATCGTGGTGCCGATATTCAAGAATGGCAGAGTTGTAGGGGAACTCGATATAGATTCGCACCAGCTTTCGCCGTTCAGCGATGAGGACAGGGATTTTCTGGAGCAGATTTGCCGGAGACTCTCCGGGCTGTTCTAAACTACTGCGGCAAAACAATTCACTTTCGAGTTATAGTCCTGATTTCCGTGCCTGTTCTGCAATCTCCCATCCAGATCCGTTCGAGCATGGCTCCCTGCTCAGGGGCTATTCCTTCCGGCAGCGGAAAATTTACTTCCCGGTTCAGCAGCAGCCGGTCGATCAGGTAATCGAGCAGGCGGCATTCGTAGTTTTCGGGCAAGGGATCGATCTGCTCCGGGTCAGCGTTAACCCATGCTTCGGATGCCTCGAAGCCCTGCCCCTGATGGCGGAAACACAATTTGTAAACAAGTGTACCGTTGCCGCTACGGTAAAAATAAAGTGTGCCGTAGCGAAAGAATATCAGCCATTTGTCGCTCGGAGATAACGGAAACAGGCCTTTGCGTACTCTGGCATATTCGGCCCAGGAGAGCCGGCGGGAATAATTTATCCTTTTCATCCGGCGGCTCCTGCGCAGCCGGAAGGTTTTGAACGGTATCAGCCCGTTTCCGTTAAAGTCCCTGTTATCCATGGAGAATTCCATTGTTCAAATGCTGAAAATAAAATCGCGGTATGCTTTCGCCACTTTTTCCAGGCCATACTCCTCGTGCGCCTTTTGCCTGGCTTTCGCTCCAATCTCTTCCCTCAATGTATGGTTTTCGGCAAGCTCTTGAAGAATATTACGGAGCCCCTGAAGGTCATCGGCTTCGAACAGTTTCCCGCAGCTGCCCTCGAAAAGTATATCGGTAATGCCTTCAAGCCGGGTGGCAGCACAGGCAAGTCCGGTTGCCATTGCCTCCAGCAGCACATTGGGCATTCCCTCGCGCACCGAGGGCAGGACGAAAATATCGCTTGCCTGGTAATAGTTTTCCATCCTTCCGGACCATTGGACCCTGATAAATTTTCCAGGAAGGTTCTCTTGCGCAGCCACCTCGTTCACAGCCGCTACTACCTCGGGTGAGACCTCATAAGAGTCGGCGGATGAACTGCCTACAAACACCAGGCTGACTCCTTTCATTTTGATGCCGCTCCAGGCTCGTGCAAGCAGGTGCGGGCGTTTATCCTGGGAAAAATGGCCGGAAAAAAGCACTATCAAGCTATCCTCGGGCAGGCCGAGCTGCCCTCGCAACTTCAGTTTCTCAGCCTTGCCCACCGGCCTGAAACGTCGGCAGTCCACCCCGTTTGGAAGATACATAAGTTTGTCCTGCGGCATCCCGGATCCACGGCAGCTTTCAATCAGCGCGGGACTTGGAGAGATGTAAAAGTTAGCCAGTCGGAAAAAGGCCTTGCGCAGACCGCCGGCCCGCTCTATGCTCACCGGGTCGTCCTCGCCCATACTGGTAATTTTAAGAAGTACGGTTTTCCTGAAAAGAAAGCCGAAAGCGATGAAGAGATAACTTTTCCTGCTTAATCCGTGAAGGTGAATTATATCGATGCCGAGCAGTTCTTTAAACAAGATGTAAGCAAGCCTGGGCAGCCAGACAGCGAATGTGACCAAGGATCCGAACCGCGATACAGGCAGACGGTAAACCGCTACACCATCTACCCGGTCGCGAAAAGGGAGTCTTCTGTCCCTGGAGGTGGTGACCACCGCGAAACTGAGCCTGTCCCCTGCCGCCTCACCGATCAGGGATTTGCACTGAAGGCCCGCGCCGGAGATCTCCGGGAAATAGGCCCCGGTGACCATCAGCACCTGCTTAACCCGGGTAGAATTGCTCTTTAGAAGAGTCTGCGGCATATTCCGGAACGAAAATATAAGGGAATTCAGAAAATGAACTTGGGTGGAAACCGTTTTTAAAATAAATTAGCCTGTGCACGGCCCTTTTGGCAAGTGGAAGATAATCGGGTTTGCTTGCCTGGAACAGACAGATTATGTAGAATGTAGAGAAGATATTCCATCGAATATGTAAGTTTTTTTATTTTATGGCTGACTGTCCAGCTTTTTCCGCCAAAAAAGGAACCGGAAATGACATCCAGGCAGCATGATATCGTGGTGATAATCATGGCAGGCGGGGCGGGCACCCGTTTCTGGCCTCTGAGTACCGATACCCGGCCCAAACAGTTCCTCAACCTGTTCGGCGGCCGGAGCCTTTTGCAGCAAAGCTACGACCGCGTGGCCGGAATGGTACCTGATGAGCGGATCCTGGTTCTTACCAACGAGTCCCTTATGTCGCTCGTTTACGAACAGCTTCCCCAACTGCCGGAATCTAATGTGATCGGTGAGCCGCTGCGCCGGGATACTGCCGCGGCAGTGGCCCTGGCCTCGCTTGTCTGCCGCAGGCGCTATGGCAATCCCATAATGGTCGTATTGACCGCGGATCACCTGATAAAGCCTGTGGAGCTTTTCAGAAAGACCATTCTTTCGGCTGCAAATGCTGCAGCCTCGGAAACAGTGCTTTGCACTTTCGGCGTCCAGCCCACTTACCCGGCTACCTGCTACGGCTACCTGGAAAGCGGGAATAAAATTACCAACCACGAAGGTATAGCACATTATGATCTCGTGCGGTTCGTTGAAAAACCCGATGAACCGACCGCCCGTGCATATCTCGAAACCCGCAGGTATTACTGGAACAGCGGAATGTTTGTCTGGAGTGTGGAGAATATCCTGGATGAATTGGAAAGGCAACTTCCGGCTCATTTGGAGCATCTTGCACCGGCGATGGAAAAAGAGGGCGCTTCAGGCTGGCAAGAAGCGCTAACTAAAGCTTTTGAGTCTCTGAAGGCCACCTCGATCGATTTCGGCGTGATGGAGGGTGCGAGGCACATCCGCATGCTGGCTGCCACTTTTTACTGGAACGATGTCGGCGGGTGGCTTGCTCTGGAGGAGTTCATGGAAAAAGACGGCTCGGGGAATGCCCACCAGGGAAAGCTGGAAACATTGGATGCGAAAAACAACCTGGTTTTCTGCGAGAACGAACAGGAAACCGTGGCGCTGATCGGGGTGGAGAACCTGGTGCTGGTGCGTGCCGGGAAACATACCCTTGTGGTGCCGCGGGATAGAGCGGAGGAAATCAAGCAGCTGGTAAAACGGTTGCAAACAAAAAATAAATGACACCGGCCCCTTACTTTTTGAACTGAAACACCTCCAGATCGTCCCGGCTGCGCACAATCTCCAGCCCCAATCCGGCCATCAATTCATAGTAAAGATCGCGCTCGAGGCGGCTCACGTGCAGCGGCAGAGGTTCATTCGAGACCCGGCCTTGCTCGAAATCCACAGCCAGAAGGAGCCTTCCTTCAGGCTTTATATGCTCTGACATATGGCGCAGGGCGCTTTCCGGGTGCACCAGGTGCTCCACCACGAAAATCGAGACTATTGTATCGTAAATATCTTTCAGAGGGGTTTCGCTTTCTGCTGGTCTCACAGTTAGGGGTAACTTTCTCCGCCTGAACCGGAAAGCGGCAAAATCGAGCAGCGGCCCCGGCAGGTCGAGATAGGTTACAGCGACACCCTTGGCAGCCAGTGGAATGGAGAATATCCCACAGCCTCCGCCATAGTCCAGCACCCTCTCTCCGGGCTTGCATTCTGCGAGCACCGCCTCGACCAGTTCCTCCCGGTCGCCGTTGTACTCGGTTTTCATCAGTTCGTAGATATAGAAATCGTGACCCGAGTAGAACTTGCGCACCTGCTCGGCTGTTCCGGGATCGGTTTGGACCCAGAGCCTCGTGGCCTCGATACCTGCCATGTCGCATTTTCCCTCTACAACGTCAAATGGCTCGCCGGTAAATTCACAGATTTCCCCTATTGCTTCCTGTTTGCGTTTCAGGTACGGCCCGACTACCTCGCGCTGCTTGAACCGCATGAAATCATCCTCCGCCAGATGCGCTGTAAGGTCCTGGTAGACAAAAAGAATCTTCCCGGAACCGGCAGCCTCGGCGATCCTGTCAACGTTGTGGTAGTAAGGGGAAAGCCGGCGATTGGTGGCATAGGGCACTGCCACCAGATCGAATTCCGCCCTTCGCAGGGCCTTGATGTCCAGATTCTCCAGCCGGAAAAAACCCTTGTCGCGATAAACTATGCTCTTACAGCCCGGCACCCTCCCACCCTGATGACAGAGCACGGTGAGTTCAAGCTCAGGCGTCCAGCGCTGCAGTGCTTCAATGCAGTAATTGAAAAGCTTTTCCGGGGCGCAGCGGATTACCAGCACGCGCCGGATTTCCGAGGGCAGCCCCTGGAGAATTTTCTCGACCGGACGGGTGCAGATTTCAATTTCGTTTTCGCGCATAAAAGATCAGTTAACTTAAAAAAGTTCAGCTTGCCGCCATCAGTTAGAAAAATAAGCCTGCGGCAGTTTGCCGGCAAGTCAGACAGCGAATTGGAAGTTCGGGAAATGATCAGCCGCCTGGCCGCTTACGGCATACTCGTGGAGCTGGCCATGTTCCACAACATGGAGCACGGTTTCAGCTACCGGCTGAGGAGCCTGGAGCAGAAACGGGCCGCGCAGGTTGTGGCGCACTTTTTCCAGCGCAGGCTGAAATGATCGCCTGGTTTGTGACTCAATGCCCCGGCCCGGTGAGCACCGCGTTCAGCATCAGCCGGTTGGTGCCGTCGCAGATTGCCCGGAAATTGGGATCCTCGGTAAAGCCTATTACGTGTCCCTCGCCCATCGAGCGGTACATCAGGTAGGGCTTGAAAGCGAGCTGTTTCAGGCTCGGCCCCTTCCAGGCGTATCCGCTCACCAGCAGGTTTTCCGCCTCGGCAAAGAAAGCCACGTTCCGGCCCTCGCTTCTTTTCAGCGGCGAAAACACCTGATAGCCCTGCACGAAAGCAACCGCCGTGCTGTCGTAACCGCAGGAAAGCCAGTGGTCCGGATCAAGGCGGATACGCGCCAGTACGCCGGGCAGTGAGCGCGGATTGATGTCCTCTGCAGTAATTACTTTCTGGAGTTCAGCGAAATCTTTGATCTCAGTACCCTGTACGCGATTGGTTTTTTCCTCATCTGTAGAGGCCTTTTTGCCTTTGGCCGTGTCCTCGTCCAGACGGTACTCCCTGACTGCTTTCAGCAGTTCGACCTCAGGGTTGGCCATCCAGGTGGTGGCGCCCTGTATCCCGACAAGGGTCCCGCCCTGGGAGATCCATTTCTTTACCTTTTCGACACCGTTCTTGCCCATGATCTCCCCGAAATTCCATCCGTTAGGCAGTACCAGCACATTGTACCTGTCCAGCTTGATTCTGCCCAGATCCCTGGTTTTTACAGCCGTCACTTTCACCCCGTATTGCTGTTCCAGCACGTAGCGGCACCAGCCGGCTGAATAGGAATGGGTGGGTTCGTCCCAGGCCAGAAGGACTTTCGGCGCAGGGAGGTAATGCACGTTCGGGCTGCCGAAATTCACGCCCTGGCTCGTCCAGCCGGAGCCCGTGGGGTAGAATTCCACGCCGCGTTCCTTTTCGATCCGGGCGATAATCTCGGGGAGTTTGCCGGAGTTCTCTTTTACAGGGATAATCAGGCTTCCGCGAGGATATTTCTTTTCATTGTGGGTAAAAGCAAGGTCGCTTGTGTATACTCTTACATTATTCCTGAACAGATCGGCCAGGGCGGCCATCGTGCTGTTGGAGCCGCCGTGGAGGATATATGCCAGCCCGGC
>JAUVUV010000481.1 GCA_030604975.1 Candidatus Glassiibacteriota bacterium
GGCATGGAAGCCTGGAATTACGATGTATTAGAAAATGACAACAGGAGTTTTAGAGGTAAGAAAGTTCTTGCGGAAATGTTTACCACCCCTGATTGTGATTGGTGTTTTATCGCCAACCTTTACCTCGATGAAGAATTCCTGCCAGGCCTTTGGGGAAACGCTCCATTTACCTTTATCCGCTATCGCTTGGACTACCCGCCTCCACTGCCGTCTGCCGAATTTCGCGCGGAGTATTATCAGATCTGGTATGTTCCCATCATTATCCTGGATGGCATACGGCAAATGTATGCTTTGGATTTTAATGAAGACTCGCTTTTCAGTAATGTACGTTACCCGACTCCGCTCGATCTGGAAATCAACGGCAGCCCCCCGGACCAAAACGGTCTCACGAAAACACGTATAACGGTCTCAGCCACTCCTTACGTTGATTCCCTGGAGTACAACTTATTTCTTGTCCTTACCGAAACAGGACTCGACACTGCAAGCTTTGATCCGCCCTTTCATCCTTATAATGGAGAGACGGTTTTCAATCAGTCAATGCGTTTAATGGTCAACAGTAACAGCGGCACGGCGTTCACCATTCAGCCCGGCGAGGTCCTGGCTTTCGAAATAGATTTCAGCATGGATCCCTCCTGGGTAGCGGACAGTTGCGAAATAATCGCTTTCATCCAGCACCTGGAAACCCGTAAGATATTGCAGGCAGACAGCAGGATGATTCCGGAGCTTGTCCCGCACAACCAGCCTCCGAGTGTCCTTTCGAGTGACAACAGGACTTGTTTCAATACCCAGGAGGGCGACAGCCTGAGTATCGGCCTCTCAATCAATGATCCGGACCCGGATGACCTGGTCACTCTCACTCTTTCGGCCTGGTTTTCTCCTGACAGCTCAGTATTCGAAAGCCACGATCCCCGGAATCTTACCCTGCTGGATTCGGTTCTGATTTTCGCACCTGACAGCGGACAACTGGGAAATTACCGTTTTATGTTGATCGGAAGCGACCGGGAGGGCCTGTCGGATACGCTTGAACTTCACGTGTCGGTGGCTCCCCTGCCGGTGAAATGCTGCGACTTTTCCGGCAACGCCAAGGTAGAGGTCTCGGATGTGATAGCATTCATCCTCCTGATGATGGATGACCCGGATAATCCGCGGCTTGACTGGAACGAGGACGGCAAAGCCACCATCACAGACGCAGTGGCCCTGTTGCTCGACATATTAGGCGGTAAATGCCCCACTCCTCAGGGGGAGAGCCTGCTTGCAACCGCAGATCGGGCCAACGACAGATTGAAAAATCTTAGCCGGGCGGAGGTCGAATATATCGAACAGACAATCAAGTTAATGGACCTCTTGCCGGAACACGAGAACCAGCTGCGTGCAGCATTGGGTGCTTCCGGCCATCCCGCTGAGCTGCCCAGAGCATTCTCGCTGTCTCAGAACCGGCCCAACCCGTTCAACCCTGTCACCGCGATCAATTACACCGTGCCGGAGACTGGCTCTGCAGAATATGTGTCGATCAAGGTTTTCGACATCCGGGGCCGCCTGGTGCGGGTACTTGTGGACGGGATAAAAACCGGCGGGGAATACACTGTGTTCTGGGACGGCCGGGATGAAGCGGGAAGAATCCTTCCCAGCGGCGCCTACCTCTACCGCATGAAAGCAGGCGGCTTCACTGCCACAAGAAAGATGCTGCTGGTGAAATAAAAATCCGCCTGTATTTTATCCACTGTACGCGGTCAGGTCTCTCTGGACAAATCGCATAAAAACCGATGATCGCGGACTTTGATCAAACTCCATCCCATCAAACGACTTATACTTTGATTTCGTTTGCTTCCTGAGTTTCGCCTAATTAGTTTCAATAGAGCTGTTTGAAATTTCTCGTTCAAACAGATGTTAAAACATTGAAGAATAATTTCTTCAGGAAAAAAATTAATGACAATAATTATAATCAATTCCATCCGGAGGGAGCTTAAATGATCTATCATGTTAAATCTCATGGAGTCAGGATGATTCTTTTTCCTTTGGCGACCATCCTTCTGGCCGGCGTGGCTCGTTCTGTTTTCGCTGCTGATCGGGTATACGCAAGCCTGCTGGATTCTCCGGTCCCATTTTACCACACCTACAACCTGACTTCACTCTACCCGGTCGGCAAGCAAAACTCCCTTGGTTCGGAGGAAACCGGTTCACTGAAGTCTTTTACTCTGGAAGAGTGCATAGAGACGGCACTCGATAAAAGCCCGGATCACAACATCTCGCGACAGAGGTTAAGGGCCACCACGGGCGATCTTCTTGCCGCCTGGGGCCTGTACATGCCCACCGTTTTCGTTTCATTTAATTTATTCCAGAGCAACTTAACCCAGTTTGCTAAAGACCCGCAGGGAGATATCAGGCTTCTTTCAAGCTTTATACGTAAAAGCAGCTCTGCCTCTCTGGGTGTCAGTTATGTAGTCTTTAACCAGGGCGAGAAATATTTTGGCTTGAAAAACGCCTATTACCTGCGCGGAGCCCGCCGCAGCAAGCTGCGCGGTTCCGAGCTGGTAGTGGTGAACGA
>JAUVUV010000149.1 GCA_030604975.1 Candidatus Glassiibacteriota bacterium
AGCTTTTCCACAATCCGTGCGATGATCTCGCCATCCCGGTGGCGGCTGATCATCACGCAGATACCCTGGTTGCGGTTGTTGTAGCAGTTACCGAGCAGCCTGCCGTGCCAGATCGCGTAGATGACCGCACCCGTGCCGAGCCGCCTTCCTTGTTCGAGGTTATCAAGCCCCACCTCCCGGATGCGCAAGGTAAGATAGGTAAGCCGAATCACGAGGCTGCCCATGGTGCCGACAGCCCACCAGATAATTCGTTCCGGGATGCCCATCCGGACTGAGCCGCTCATCCCTGCCTCCCCTGGGCGCACATTTCGAGCACCATTTCAGCGACCCGCCTGCTTGCGCCTTTTTCCGTGGTGAGAGCTTCGCGCACCTGCCCGAACTGCTCCAGGATGCGTTGTCTGCCAGGTGATGAGTCATCCAGCAGCTCGAGAGCTTTTTCGGCAAGAAGTTCGGGCCGTACCTGGTTCTGGATCAGTTCGGGAATCGCCGGGTCTGAGGCGAGCAGGTTAGGCATACCAATATAATTTACCTGCACCAGGTGCCTGGCAATCCAGTAACTCAGGGGACTCGTCCGGTAGGCGATAACCATCGGAGTGCCGAGCAGCGCGGCTTCCATGGTGATAGTTCCGCTTTTGGTAATCAGTACCCTGCTGTGAGCGATCAGGCTTGTGGAGTCGTTTTCGATCTGGCGCACATCGAGTTTGTCCAGCAGGTTACGGTCCTGGCTGCTCAATGCGGCGGCTGTGTGCGGCAGAAGCCCCACGGCGAACTGGAGATCGAGGCGCTTGGACCTCATGAGCTCTGCCGCAGCGAGAAATGCTTTCAGGTGGCGGTCAAGTTCCTGCGCCCTGCTGCCGGGCATTAGACCCACAATAAGCCGGCTTGGATCGAGGCTGTTCTTTTGGCAGAACTGCTCGCGGGAATATCGCGGTGCGAGGTCTCCTACCAGTGGGTGGCCGACAAACTCAACATTGAGATTTTCCCCGTGGTAGAAATTAACCTCGAAAGGAAAAACCACTGCCATCCGGTCGGCCAGCCGCGCGAGAGTGTGTCTTCTCCCGGTGCGCCAGGCCCAGACCTGGGGGCTGATATAGTAGAGGACCGGGATCCCGAGCTTCTTGGCGATACGGGCCAGCCTCAGGTTAAAATCCGGAAAGTCGATCAGGACCAGAAGGTCGGGCTTCTGCTGCTGGAGGTGTTTCCTGATACTGGCAAGCAGGTGGAGAAAGAATTTTAGATGGGCTACCACCTCGACCAAGCCCATTACGGCCAGCCTGTCCTGGGTGCAGAGAAGCTTGGCCCCGACCTTTTCCATCGCCGGTCCACCGATTCCGGTGACTCCCAGTTCCACGTCCATATCTTTCAGCTCTTTGATCAGCCGCGCGGCGTGGCGTTCCCCGCTCGGGTCTCCGGCCGAGATGAAAATATTCAGCTTACTCATGCCTACACTTTTGTAAGGAAAAATTCAGCCTTGAAAAAACCTGCCCGGATTGTTCTTATTTCGGCAGGATCTGCTCTATCCGGCCGAGCAGGCGGATGATTAATAGTACCAGGATCAGCACTACTATTAGAAACCAGGCGGGTCTGCCGCTTGTGCGGCCGAGTAATTTCTTCCTGGCTCGCCAGTGAGAAATAAGGCTCAATTGCAGGACTCCTTTCCCAAAGCCCCGGCACTGGAGCTAGGTTTTCAGGCCGGAAGAGGCGAGAGACTGGTCGATTGCTTTCAGTATCCGGTCTGCCACCTGGAGTGCCTGAAGCCCGTCAAATCCGGATACCACCGGTCTTTTGCCGCTGGTGACACAAAGGAGAAAATCAGCGAGTTCCACTGCCAGGGGTTCCCGTTTTTTATCCGGTGCCAGCTTTTTCCGCTCTACCAGGGAGAGCATGTCAGGTATGAGTACAGGGCTTGTCCCCCTGTCCAGCGGAATTTCCGCACCAGGACGCTTGCGGTAAGCCACGGCCGAGTGTTTCAGCATGTCCACCGAGACGTAGCTGTCAGTGGAGAAAAAGCGCATTTTACGGGACTTTTTGATACTGACCCGGCTTGCGGCGACATTTGCCACCGCCCCCCCCTCGAAAGACAGGCGGGCATTGGCGATGTCCACACTGGTGGTGAAAACCGGAACCCCCATCGCCTGGATTGTGAGTACCGGCTGGCGGATCAGGCTCAGCACGATATCGATGTCGTGGATCATCAGGTCGAGCACCACTGGAACCTCGGTACCGCGCGGATTGAACGGGGCAAGCCGCTCGCTTTCCACGAACAGTGGATTCGAGATGTGTTCGGCTGCCGCGACCAGGGCCGGATTGAACCGCTCCACATGCCCGACCGCCAGGACAAGCCCCTTGCTCTTGGCGATCTCAACCAGCTCCTCGGCTTGTTCCTCACGCTCGGTGATCGGTTTTTCCACAAGCAGATGCAAGCCCTGTTTCAGAATGAATTTCCCGAGTTCGTAGTGGCTGTCTGTGGGCACGGCAAGACTTACCGCCTTGACCGAGCGGGCCACTTCCTCCAGAGTGGAAAAGGCGCGAACCCGGTTTCTGGCGGCGCATTCGGCCGCTCGGTCGCTGTCTATGTCGTAAACCCCGACAAGCTCAGCCTTCGGCAGCTGGCTGTAGATCCGCGCATGAAGGCTTCCCAGGTGTCCCACCCCGATAACCGCTGTTTTGACCGGAGGCATAAAAACAAACCTTCTGCGAAGGTGTATAGAAACTCGGGCAAACAAACAGGGTAAAACTCTTTAAATATAAATGAGTTGGTGCACTCAGGCAAAGGGTTTCGCCGTTGATTTGCCCTGCTGAGCGGCGCCGTATAGCGCAGGCTTTGCAAGACTCCCGGAGGAGCCGCAACAAGGTTGAGTTGCTTGACAGTTTTAATATGGAATGGCTATATTATTTGAATTCATTGCTTTATCTACTCTTGAGTTAGCTCATGGAGAAGTTCTTGAGATCAGGCCCGAAAAAAGGCTTATGGCTGTACCTTCAGGCAGCTTTCTTATTCAGCGCCGGAACGGCTGTTTTGGCCACCGAGGAGAGTTCCTATAACACTCAGGCGGCCAGGGAGATGATTATCGGCTACCAGCATTTTCAGGCCAACGAAAAGGAACAGGCGGCTCAGCATCTGAAACAGGCCTTAAAGCTCGACAGCAAAAGCCGGTACCTTAAAACAGTCTACGCCGAGGTGCTCTACGAAATGCACCGTTACAAAGAGGTGATCAAGCTGCTCGAACCCTTGGCCAGTGAGGATTCAGTGGACAGCAGAGTGCTGATTATTCTGGCTAGCAGCTGCCGGACGCAGGGCCGGATAAACGAGGCTATCGATTATCTCAAGCGTCTTATCAAGCAGGATCACTGGGATGAATGGAGCCGCCGCCGCCTGCTGGAGTTGCTGAAAACCCAGGACCGTTACCAGGAGCTTATTGCGTTCTATAAACCGCTGATCAATCCGCAGAGCAAGGTATACGCACGGGACCTGTTCCAGATGGGGGCTCTTTATCACAAGATCGGAGGCAGGGAGCCGGCACGGGAGTACCTTGAGAAGGCCCTGGCTGCGGACAGCTCCCTGGCCGATGCCTACATGCTTCTGGGAAATCTTGACGAGAGCGAGGGCAAATGGAGTGATGCGCTAAATATCTATCTGGCCTACCTCGATTTGCGTCCCGATGATGTGGAGCAGGTTTTCGGGAGGATACTTTCGGCGGCGCAGAATTCTATGAACCAGGGCAGGTCGAAAACGACTGCCGGTGAGGATGCTGCACGGGGCGATTCGGTCGTCTGGGCCAATTTTCTGGACAGGCTCGAAAACAAAATCTCCAGCGGCGATTCGTTGGGACTGCCGATGATGAGGGTGATGGCGATCGGCTGCGAGGCAATCGGCCGGCAGGAGCGGGCTATCGAAATCAACAGCCAGATTGCGGCGGCCCTTTCGGATGACAAGTTTTCCCGGCGGAGCCTGGTGCGGCTGCTTTTCGCAGCAGGCCGTTTCGAGGAAATGATCTCGGTTTACGAGCAGGCACTGGACCCGGCGGAGAAAGGCTACCCCAATGATCTCCTTCAAGTCGGTGCGCTGTACCTTAAGACTGGAAACAGGGAATCCGCCAGGCATTATCTGGAAAAGGCAATCGAAGCGGATAGTAAACTGGCAGAGGCTTACCAGATTCTCGGGCATCTCTGCGAACTTGAGCAAGATCCGGAAGCGGCGCTCAAGCACTACACCATTTTTCTAAAACTCAAACCTGAAGAGATAAAAACGCATTTCGATCGCCTTGAGTCGGTTTCGAGCCAGATCGGGGACAAGAAAACCCCTCTGGAGTTGATGGAGCGGCTTGTCGCAGAGGGAGACACCAGTGCCTGGGCCGCAGAGCGGCTTGGCCGGCTGTATTTCCATAACGAGGAACATGAGAAAGCCCTGAAAACACTCGAGGACCTGAAATCACGCGGGGCTTTGAGCGATAACGGCTACTATGTGCTGGGTTTTGTCTATTCCCGGCTCGAACGCCTTGCCGAGGCCCAAGAGTCATTGTTCCGGGTCAAAGAGGCCCGGTCGGACTATATACCGATCTACCTCGCGCTCAGCCGGGTGTATTACGCAATGAAAGAATACGACAAGGCGCTCCAGGTGCTGAACGAGGGATTGGAGAAAGCCTCGCCAGAGGACACCGAGATCAGGCGGGAGCTGATGTTTGCCATGGCGAATGTTTATCACGAGCAGGGCGATGACGAAAATACCGAGGCCTGGCTGAAAAAAGTGCTCGGGATCGGTCCGGATTTCGCGCCGGCGCTGAATTATCTGGGATATTTTTACGCTGAGCGGGAAAGCAATCTGGAAGAGGCGCACAGGCTGATCAGCCGGGCACTTGAGCACGAGCCTGACAACGGGCATTACCAGGACAGCATGGGCTGGGTCCTGTTCAAGATGGGGCGTGTTGAGGAGGCATTGAATTATATCAAGACCGCTCTACAGAATCTTGGCGAGCACCCCGAGGTATTCGAACACATGGGGGATATTTACATTTCACTGGGAGAGCGCGAGCTGGCACGCCAGGCGTGGAGCAAAAGCCTCGAAATTAACAGCGAGAACAAAAACCTTCTGGAAAAGCTTAAAAAGTTGTCCGGGAGCGGAAGAGAGGGGAGCGAAAAGCAATAAAAGCAGACAAGGCAAAATTACTGTGGAAAACCGCCGGCCTTATCTTTTTAGCAGCGGCCATGAGCCTGCCTGCAGGCTGTGCGGTGAGCATGAGTAAGACACTGCCGGGCATGGCGATTCCTCCGGAAACGGTGATCAGCAAGCTTAAGCGGCTCTCAGAGGACCTTCAGACAAACAAGCAGATTTTTCGCATGAGGCTGTTCGACAAGGGGCGCACTTTCAGCGGCGATGGAGCACTCTGCTACCGGGCGCCGGACACATTGCAGCTTTCGATCTACGGCCCGCCATTCAGCACGCTCTGGCTGCAGATGCTCACCAAGGGCGATTCGATAATCCTGGTTCTGCCCAAGGACAACCGTGTGGTGCGCGCCTCGCGCAACGACCCGCACCCGGTGACCAGGCTTGCCGGCAGCGAGGGCCTGACAGATGCAGAATTCCTGGGCGGGTTGACCGGGATTTTCCCTATCGAGCGGTACCGCGTGCCGGGTTTGCAGGAGGTGGCCGCAGTTGAGGGCGAGGTTCAAAGGCTGCGTTTTTTCAATGATTCGGTGGCCTACGAGTTTGTCTACAGCAGCAGACTGGATGCGGTGGTGCACTTTATCCATTATCACCATGGTAAAAAGCGCCGCGAGATAATGCGCAGCGAGTTCAAGCAGATCGGGGGTCTGCAGCGTGCGGGGAAAACCATCTACCGAGACTATTTCGAAGATCGGGAAATCACCGTGCTGGTAGGCAAGGAGGAGGTCAATCCGGAGCTGGCCGAGGGTGCGTTCAAAATCTTGCTGCC
>JAUVUV010000378.1 GCA_030604975.1 Candidatus Glassiibacteriota bacterium
GAAAATTGCAAAATCCCAATCGCCTGATTCGCAACCGATTCCTGGTCTATCTTTGCATCTTCAACCTGAAATCAAATAGAACTAACCCGGATTATTCATGAAACCCAGATCTTGACAGGGCCAATCACTTATTTTTCACATTTTTTTCAGCCACCGAGGGAGGGGCGGCGGCGGCTGTGCGACTCCAAGTCGCACAGACCGTTGCGCAAGCGCAACGGCGCGCATTTCATGCGCTCGCCGCCCCCCCCCTGGGCCCCGGGGAAACATAACCTCTTACTAATTTATGAATAATCCGGGCTAATTGCATCCTCAACGTTTCTTTTTCTCAAGTGAACAGGGGTTCAAAATGGCCGCTAATTTAATCACACTCTCTCTGTTTATTTTCACTCCTGCATTTTGTTTGGCAGGCACCCGGCCAGGCGAGATTCCCATCGCACCTGACCTGCTTAAAAGGCAGTGGGATGCGGTCTGGATTTCCTGTCCGGACCGGGACAGAACCTCCTACGGGGTGTTCCATTTCCGCAAAAAATTCAATCTGGCCGGGAGGCCGGACAAATTTATCATCCATGTCTCTGCAGACAACCGTTACAAGCTGTATATCAACGGGCAGGAGGTGGGTGACGGCCCTGCTCGCGGCGATCTCTGGCACTGGCGGTTCGAAACTGTCGATATAGCCGGGCACCTGGTTCCGGGGGAAAACCTGCTTGCCTCGGTTGTCTGGAATTTCGGCGAGCATGTGCCATTTGCCCAGATGACCTGCCAGACCGCCTTTCTAGTGCAGGGCGACTCTGAACTCGAGACCGTGGTCAACACGGACAGCAGCTGGAAAGTAGCCGAGAACAGGGCTTACTCACCGATCCCGGTGACTCAGGCCGGGATGGGCGATTTTACTGTTGTCGGTCCGGCAGACAGAGTGGACGGTAAAAAATATCCCTGGGGCTGGCAGCGCTCCGCTTTCGACGACAGCAGCTGGCTGCCCGCCGTGCATGTGTCCCCTGCCACGCCCCGGGGAATCCGCTGGATGGGTTCCCACTGGCACCTGGTTCCACGCATGATTCCACCAATGGAAAAGAAACTCCAGCCCTCCCCTGTTCTGAGAAGAGCTTCCGGTATAAAGGCAGGTGAGAATGTTTTCCGGCAAGAGAATAAACTCGTGGTTCCGGAAAATTCAAAAGTGAGCCTCCTTCTTGACCAGACCCACCTGACCACGGCTTACCCTGAAATCACTGTCAGCGGGGGCAGGGATGCCAGAATATCGCTCACCTATGCTGAGGCCCTGGTGGATGACCAGGGCAACAAGGCGCACCGGGACAGGATCGACGGGATGCACGTCTTTGGCTATGCTGATGAATTTACAGCCGACGGCGGCAAAAACAGGCTTTTCACCACCCTCTGGTTCAGGACATTTCGCTACATCCAGCTCGATGTGAGAACCGCCGGTCAACCGATCACCATAGAATCTTTCCACTCCCGTTTCGTGGGATATCCTTTCAAGCAGAAAGCCTCTTTTACCAGCGGCGATCCTGCTCTGGAGCGGATCTGGGAAGTCGGGTGGCGCACTGCACGGCTCTGCGCCGGAGAAACTTATTTCGACTGCCCCTATTACGAACAGCTCAATTACGTTGGCGATACCCGGATCCAGGCACTGATCTCGCTGTATGTTTCCGGTGACGACCGCCTGATGCGCAAAACGATTGCCCAGTTCGATAATTCCCGCCTTCCCAACGGCCTGACGCAAAGCCGCTACCCGTCCTACATGACCCAGGTCATCCCGCCTTATTCGCTTTTCTGGATCGCAATGGTGCACGACTACTGGATGCACCGGGATGATCCTGGGTTCGTACGCTCTTTCATGCCCGGGGTGCGCAGTGTGATCGGCTGGTTCGAAAATCACCTCACCCCCAACGGCCTGCTGGGGAATATGCCCTGGTGGAATTTTGTGGACTGGGCCGTGGAATACGACTCCGGAGTATGCCCCGGGGCGGATGACGGCGAGACCTCGGTAATCAGCCTTCAGTTCGTTTACGCCCTGCGTTATGCAGAAGAATTGGCTGAAAAATTCGGCAAGCCGGGTGAGGCGGAATATTACAGTTCACTGGCTGAGGGGGTCTCTGCTGCGGTTAGAAAACATTGCTGGAGCGAAAAGCGCGGTCTGTTTGCCGAGACGCCTGAGAAAAGAAAGTTCAGCCAGCATGCGAATATCATGGCGATTCTGGTTGACCTGATAGGCGAAGACCAGCAGCAGCGGCTTTTCGAGAAAATCCTCAGCGAGAAAGATCTCATCCAGTGTACTTTTTACTACCGTTTTTACCTGATGCGGGCGTTAAAAAAAGTCGGCTTGGGCCACAGCTATCTCGATCTTCTCGGACCCTGGTATGAAATGCTCGAAACCGGGCTGACCACCTTTGCCGAAACCCCGGAGCCCACACGCTCTGATTGCCATGCCTGGAGCGCCAGCCCGCTGTACGAATTCCTCGCCACAATCTGCGGTATCGAACCCGGAGCACCTGGGTTCAGACAGGTCAGAATAGCGCCTCACCCTGGCAGATTGAAAAGGATAGGCGCAGAATTCCCGCATCCTGATGGAAAAATCGATTGCAGCCTGGAAAAACTTGGCGATGAGGGCATTTTCGGTGAAATAACATTGCCTGATGGCCTTTACGGGGAATTTATCTGGCACGGAAGAAAAATCGATTTACGCCCTGGTAAACAGCAAATAAACCTGAAGGAGTAGATAAAGATGCAAAAAATCAACCTTGGAATTATCGGCTGCGGAATTATCGCGAAAGAAGCGCACATGCCTGCATTGAAACGCCTTACGGACCGTTTCGCAGTTACTGCTCTCTGCAACCGTACCAGGCCCAAGGCTGAGGCTCTGGCCGAAGAGTTCGGGCTTGGAGAGGAAAGTATCTGGCAGGACTGGGGACGTATGCTCGAAGAGGCCCCGGTCGATGCCGTGCTGATCTGCCTGCCGATCCAGCTGAATTACCCGGTAAGCCGGGCGGCAGCGGCCGCAGGCAAGCATATCTTGTGCGAGAAACCGATCGGACAGAGCAGGGAGGAAGCCCGTGCTGCAGTCGGGATTCCGACCGAATACGGTGTTACATACATGGTGGCCGAGGACATCCACTACGTTCCGGCTTTCGCCATAGCAGCCAAACTCGTTAAAGAAGGAGCGGTTGGCAGGCTATCGGCAGTAAGCTGGAACGTGTTTAATTTCATGGATTTATCGGACAAGTACGCCCAGACGGCTTGGCGCATAAACCATGTTTATCCGGGGGGTTACGTGCTGGACGGCGGTGTGCATTTCGTGCA
>JAUVUV010000501.1 GCA_030604975.1 Candidatus Glassiibacteriota bacterium
ATCGCCATTATGCGATTCCGCACCAATCCATTATTGTCATGCTCAGGGTCTTGGTGGCGGTAATCACATCATCAATGTTGACCCATTCATTGTTGGCATGCATCTGCTCCGTAAGGCCGGGGCCAAAGATTACGGTGGGCGTGTTTCCATATTTAATAAGATATCTTATATCAGCCGCTCCCTGTCTCCCTGTAATATGCGGTTCTCTTCCAGTAACATCTTTGAAATTTTTACTGACTGTTGTAACGATTGGATGATCCGGGGATATTTCAGCAGAATCTCCACAGTAGCCAGAAAATTTTACCTCTGGAGGATGATCTCTGAGCCAGGGGTCTGTTTTTGAAAAGGCGCTTATATGATCGATAAAGCCTTGTTTCACTTCTTCGGTCTCTTCTCCGGGCAGACTTGCTATACTTCCCTTTAGAACACAGATATCAGGAAAGGCGCTCGGAAAAGAACCCGACTCAAACATTCCCACCATGCAGGGCAGCGTACTCAGATTATCTGGATAGAGGGGGTGGCTCAATTCATTGATCCTTATAGCCTCCAGGTTCGAGATAGCCTTGACAATCTCATAGCCCTTCTCAATCGCATTAACACCTTCCCATCGTCTCTGGATGCCGGCAGGTTTTCCATGGACGGTGATCTCAAACCATATCCTCCCTATACAGGCGGGTTGCACGTGAAGACTGCTTGTCTCGCAGCATATCCCGGCATCGGCCCTGTAGCCTCTCATCACGCAGGCCAGAGTACCGTTTCCGCTGAGTTCTTCATCCATAACGTATTCAAGGATGACATCCCCTTTTAACCTGATGCCCGTCTGTATCAAACTGTCAAGGGCCGTTGTCATCGCGGCAAGCCCGCTCTTCATATCGGACGATCCCCTCCCATATATCCGGTTATCCTGGATCTCAGCCGAAAAGGGATCAAAGGACCAAGCATCCGGCGGTCCGGGAGGGATTACATCGACATGGCCGTTAAAAAGCAGAGATTTGCCGCCTCCCTCTCCCCTGCATATCCCCACAAGATTAGGTCGTTTCTCATATCCTCTATCCACAGCGACATATGCGGGGTGCTTTTTCAGCTCCTCATGATCTGGTTCCCAAAGGTCGACCTCGAGGCCCATCTCGCGTATCTTATCAGCAAGAAGTTTTTGAATTTCCCATTCTTCACCGGTGACGCTGGGAATGGAAATCAGTCGCTGCAAAAATGAAATGATCGAATCTTTTCGCTTTTCAATCAGTTCAAGAACCTCTTGTCTTTTTTCAGATTCCATCTATATTCTTTCCCGTTGTTCCCTATTTTTTGGTAACTGCATTTATGGCCTTAATAATCTTGCTATAACCTGTGCACCTGCAAAGATTCCCCGAAATTCCAATCCTGATTTCATCCACGCTTGGCTTAGGGTTTTTTCTAAGAAGCGCTTCAGCGGACATGAGTATGCCAGGCGTGCAAAAGCCGCATTGAACGGCCCCATTCTCTATAAAGCTCTTTTGGAGAGGGTGAAGATTATCTTCCTTCCCGAGCCCTTCAATCGTTTCAATCTCTTTGGATTCTGCCTGAAGGGCAAGAACAAGGCAAGCATTCACTGCCTTTCCATCCAAGATAACAGTGCATAATCCGCAGTCTCCCTGCTCACATCCCTTCTTCGTGCCTGTTAACCGTAACTCTTCGCGAAGGACCCGAAGAAGTGTCCAGGTGGGATTGACCATGACCTCAAGTGGTTTCCCGTTCACTTTCATGCTCAAAAGGGTCTTATTTTTATCTTTCGTCATAAAACGTTTGCCCTTCCCTTTAATTCTTGAAAACAAGCCGGTTAAAAACCCATTTAAAAATGCTTTTAATTACCGGAAGTTTATATTCTGTTGACCACCTAATGCCGGTAATCTTTAGGATTTTTTCTGCCAGAGCCTCTGCTGCTGTTTCCAAAAGTTGAGGATCTGGCTTTTTACCCAAAAGAATCTTTTCAGCCTCTTGGAACCTTTGCGCCACGGGCAAAACGGCACCAGGAACGATTCTCAAATCTGAAATTGTCCCCTTTTCATCGAGATGAATGACCATAGACATATTCATTCGCGCCCTGGCCATGGCATTCCGTCGTCCAAGCTTTTCATACCCGCATCTCGTCCCGGGCGGCAATTTATTTATTAGAATGCCTGTGATGATCTCATCGGGCTGTAACCGGATCTTATAGGGGGCTTCTATTGCCTTGGCCAAAGGTAGGAACCGGCTTCCTGCCTGTTTTGATTGAATTTCTAACACTCCATCAAGTGCGAGAACGGCAGG
>JAUVUV010000385.1 GCA_030604975.1 Candidatus Glassiibacteriota bacterium
GAGATTTTCGGATAATCCGAGTTTTGCAGCCTGCTTTGTGTACAATTCGCCATCGAATGTGGACGCGGCGTTGAGCAGGATCAGAGGTTTGCGCATCAGCAAAATCGCGGCAGTGCGGAAATCACCAACCCGCTTGATACTACCCACCGGCAGCAGGTGCTGAAGTTCACTGTCGTAGCCCGGGTCTGTTCCGTTCAGGTCGATAATGACTTTTTGCGCCTCTCCGAAAACCGCTCCGGCGAAAGCTGTCAGAAACCCGCAGCTTCCCATGCCGGCCAGAACGATCGGCTCATCCGGCCAATTCTTTTTCACGAAACAGAGTGCGGTCAGGATGTCCTGGATCCCGTTGAGCTGGTTACTCCGGTTGTAAGCCTCCGGCCAGCTGAACGAATCCCAGATTTTCTGCGGAATCGAGAGTTCTCCTGAGGCGTACCCGCCTACCCGGATGATCCGGTAGTCCTGCACGGCCAGATTTTTCATCTCGGGCATGAGCACTCCCCCACTCCATTCCGGACGGACAAGGACCAGGGTCCCTTTTGCAGCCTTGCCGCTGGAAAGCACCTCGAGGTTGACACAGTCCCCTTTGCCTTCACGCCCAAGCACCAGCTTTTCCTGGCTCAGGCCTTCCAGCACCTGGCTGGCCGTTTTTCGCCATAGCAGTTGCTCCGGCTCAGGCAACTCGAGCTGGAGAAGGCGCTCGAGCCCGCTGCCGAATTTCTCGGCGAAATCCTCCAGCTCCGCGACCGAGCGAGGCAGGTTTGCTTCGAAAACTCTTTCCGAGGCTGCAATCCACTCTTCAATGATCTCCAGACCGCCTTTGGCTTGCTCAGGCAGCATGTGATCAGGAAAAACACGCAGGTCGCCGAGCTCTTTCATTTCCGGGGCTATTGGCTTGGGGTTCTCCACCGGCGGATTCGCGCCTTTCAGGTGCCTGGCGAACCATTGGTAAACCGGTGCCCGGCTTTGCGCATTGTAGTTGTGCCCGCCCTTGATATGCACATTGCTGACCATTTCCTCAGAGCCGTAAAGAGCATAGTATCTTTTTATTATCGGCATCTCCCGCGTGGGGAAACTGTTCGTCCAGGGATCTTTTGTAGCGGAGAGGAGAATCAGCGGCCTGGGTGCGAAAGAGGCGGCAATCTCCATGGTGGAAAGATCGACCCACACTCCCGGCATGTTTTCGCAGCGGCAGCCCGGGTGTTTGGCTGCACCGATGATATTAACCGGGGCAGCGGCCTTGATTCGAGGATCGGCAGCCATCAGGAACAGGGTCTGCGAGGCGCCTCCAGAGGCGCCAGTGGCGGCGATCCTGGTTGAATCCACCTCAGGCAGGCTGACCAGGAAATCCACCGCCCGGACTGCGTTCCAGGCGTGAAGCCCGCCCAGGGAGAGACCGTATAGCCGGGCCCTGGGGAAGTTGAAATTCGCCCGGAAAAGCCTCGGCTCGTAAGGCTGAGGCACATCCGCCCTAAGCTGCTGACGGCTTTTGTGCGAATCGTGGGGCAGCTGAAAGTTGTCGTTGAAACCCACCATGTCGAGACTCAAGACCACGAACCCCATGCGGGCCAGGTCGATACAGCGCCCGGGGATCGATCCGCTCTCACCGTTGGTCAGCCTGCCGTATTTCCAGTGCCCGTGGGGGCAGACCACAGCCGGGAACGGTCCGTTCCCCTCTGAGGGCCGATACAGGTTGCCGGTGACCAGATAGCCGGGCAGACTTTCGAAATAAACCTTGGCGACCCTGAAACCGGTTCCTCTCTTCTCATCGAAAATTTTCGGGTTGAGCGCACATTTTGCAGGCGGGGGCCAGAGCCCGGAATAGAGAAGGAATTTTTCCCGAATCTCCTTCTTCCTTGCCTCCCACTCTTCCCGTGTGTCGACATGCTTGAAGCGCAGTTCGAAATGGTCGGAGTCGATCAGTCGCTCGGCGCGAAGGTCCTTATCCGGTAGTTGTGCAAACGAAAGGCTGATAATAGACAGCAAAGCCGCCAACATGGCGGCCAGAATAAAGGAGCACTTGCGAATACAAAAATTATCAACGCTCAGCATGGGCCTTTCCTCCTCTGGTGGATGCCTGATTGGTTCAGCAGATAATTTGGTTGTAAGAAAAAAAACCACTGTGCCATAAAAACTCATCAATCAGCGATGGTTTTCAATAATACACAACGGGCGTTTTTCCGGCAAGCTCCAATATTATAAAACTGTAAGATCCATTGTTTCAACAAACAAACTTGAATAGGATTGCCTCTCCCTGGAGATATTTTATATTATCCCAAGTTTGTTATTTCACGATTCTAAACCTAAAAGAGGGAATAAAGATGAAAATACGCAATCTGGTTTTCGCCACTCTTGCAGTGCTGGGGGCTTTCTGCACAGACCTGGCGGCTCAAAGAAAGTGCAGCGAATTTCCTTACGAAGTCGTGACCGAGGGATGGAAATTCCCGGAGGGCCCGGCTTTCGACAACAAGGGCAACCTTTACGCCGTAGCCTATAAAAAGTTTGCAGATATCGGGAGAGTTACCCCTGAGGGCAAGACAGAAATTTTCATGGATCTGGAAGCACTCGGCCAGGGAGCGGCCAACGGCATGGCATTCAGCCCGGACGGCAGGCTTTTCGCCTGCGAGTACGAGGGGAAAAGGATAATCTCGATAGACTTAAAGACCCGCAAGGTCGCGACCGTGGTAGACAGTTACAACGGCAAGCCCCTGAACGAGGTCAACGACATCTACCTTCACGAAAGCGGCGACATCTATTTTACCGACCCCTATCGCGTGGACGCGACCACCGGAGGCAGAGTATTCGTTTACAGCCAGAAAGAGAAAAAGCTCTATCTACTGGTGGACGGCCTGGCTTTCCCGAACGGGCTGACAGTTTCAAAGGACAAGAAAACCCTTTACGTGGCCCAGACCGTGCGTCGCAACGTGACCGCCTATCCGCTGAGCGAAAACGGGCACAAGGCGGGTCCCGGCAGGGAAATTTTCCTGATGGCTGGCGGCAACGGCCCGGATGGGATAGAGCTGGACGAGAAGGGCAACCTTTTTATCACCCATTACGGCGGGGGAAATCTCTACTACGTAAGCCCGCAGGGTGAGCTACTGGCCTGCGCCACCGGGTTCGGTGCAAACCTGACCAATGTGCAGATCCGCGGCGAGTGGATCTATGTCACCGAGGTTGAGCGCGGGCACATAGTGAGGATAAAAAGGGAGCATTTTATGGCCCGATGAGTGATGGTCGGCGGAAGGCCAAATCAAGTAGTGCTTGCCTTAC
>JAUVUV010000535.1 GCA_030604975.1 Candidatus Glassiibacteriota bacterium
GCCGGATTCACGGCTGCGGTGGCCGTAGCGCACCCCGTCGAAACGGGCCAGGTTGGCACTGGCCTCGGCAGTGGCGATTATATAATAAGCGGCAATAGCGTATCCGGTATGAGGCAGGCTGATCTCCACGATTTCAGCACCCAGAGATTTAAGTTTTTCCACCTGAAAGTTTACTTTTTCGCGCATCCTGGAATCCAGTGAGTCTGGGAAATATTCGGCTGGCAGCCCGACTTTCAGCCCCTTTATATCGCCGTTGAGCGCACTGGCGTAGTTGGGAACCTGGACATCGGCGCTGGTTGAGTCGCGCCTGTCGTGACCTGCGATTACCGAAAGCAGCAAGGTTGCGTCCTCCACGGTACGAGCCAGCGGGCCGATCTGGTCCAGGCTGCTGCCGAATGCCACCAGTCCGTAGCGGCTTACTCTGCCGTAAGTTGGTTTCAGCCCCACCACTCCGCAGAATGCCGCGGGCTGGCGGATCGAGCCGCCGGTATCGGAGCCCAGGGCCAGGGGGACGAGTTTCAGCGCCACAGCGGTAGCCGAGCCGCCGGAGCTTCCACCCGGCACCATCTCCGGGTCCACCGGCCCGTGAACGGGACCGAAAGCGCTGTTTTCGTTGCTCGATCCCATGGCGAACTCATCCATGTTCGTCTTGCCCAGCACGATCATTTTCGCTGCTTTGAGGTTTTCCACCACGTGGGCATCGTACGGGCTGGCGAAATTGGCCAGGATTTTCGAAGCGCAGGTGGTGGGCAGCTTCCCTCTGATAACTATGTTGTCTTTTACGATTAGCGGCAGGCCGGCATAGGCGGGAAGAGCATCTCCGGCTTCGCGCTCCCTGTCGACCTCGTCAGCCTCGGCCAGGGCCTCCTCCCTGCGCACAGAGATCACACAGTTGTGCTTGTTTTCTTCAATCGCCCCCAGAAACGTTTCGCACACCCGGCGCGCCGTGACTTTCCCGGAGGCGAGTTCTGCTGCCAGTTCCGTTCCGCTCAGGTTTCGTAAATCACTCAATGTTTATCTCCGGTTATATTATCGTTTTCACCTGTTATTCAATAACCTTGGGCACGATAAAGAAACTCCCCTCCGCTTTTGGTGCGTTCCCCAGTGCCGCACTCACATTGCCGAACTGGGATACCTTATCCAGCAACAGTGGGGTCTGTTTGCCCTCAAGGAATGAGTGCGGGCTCACATTTTCCGTGTGCACCTCGTTCAGTTTCTCCACGTAGGCCAGGATATCGTTCATGTCCCTGGTCATGCGCTCGGTTTCCTCTTCATCCAGCTCGAGCCGTGCCAGGTGGGCTATTTTCTGTACCTCTTCCCTGCTTACAGCCAATTCGGTCTCCTTTTTTCAAGAAAAATATAAAAAATTGCCTGATTTCTATTACACCAGCTTTGCCGAATTTTTCTGGATCTTCACTATCGCCCCGGCAATGTCCTCCATGTCTTTCTTACTGCCCAGCAGCACGCTCTGGTACAGCCAGATACCGGTTTCGGCGCAGATCCTGTCGTTTTCCGGGAATACGTTTTCTTTCCTGTACTGGGTGAGCCTTTCTGCTGAAAATACATTCCTGAAAGCGCGCGAGGTTAGGCATTTGTCGATAAAGCCCTGTTCGGGCGACCGATCGGTCGCCC
>JAUVUV010000459.1 GCA_030604975.1 Candidatus Glassiibacteriota bacterium
ACCTCATCCACCTTTGCGATCATCAACGCGCTCGGTATGACCTTCGAGCCCGGTCAGTGGAAAATGCTTCCGCAGTCTTAAACATTTGCAGTTCAAGGCATTTCAAATGAATGTTTAATATAGAAATCACCCTATTCTCTGTCAATCCTTTTACCCGCGAACCAGACATTGCAAGTCCTGATAGGGCTCACCGAAAATGGTTTCTCACAAAGCTATTCTAAAAAATCATTAAATCCGGGTTGACAGAATTCCTACCAAGATTTTATCTTACTCCAACATCCTTTTACCCAAGGGAGATTAGCGGTGAGCCGATCAGTTGAGAGAGAAATAAAGCATTGGCCAGCGGTTATTCTATTTCTCTTATTGCCCGGCCTGGTCTTTTCCGACCAGGAACCGGACACACTGCAACTCGAGTTGACCAGAGCCTTATACCTGGAAAGCTCAGGTGCGCTTAACCTTAGCGGGATGGCACTATCCGAGGACGGCTGGCTTTATTTCTGCGACGACAACGGTCCTGCGCCGCCTGACTGGAAGCTCGACAACCCTGTCATTCTCCGCGTTCCTTTGGGCTCGGTTATCCATCCGGATTCCAATATGCCGGTGCTCCAGGTTATCGAACCCTCTTCCGGCTCCGGTGCATTCGCCAGCCTTGCCGAGAAAACCGGTAAGGCGTTCAAATATGATTTCGAGGGAATAGAGGTAGCCGCTCCGGGCCGTCTTTGGCTGGTCGACGAGCGGGACAGGCTGCTGCTTGAATTCAACCTTGCCAGCAGAACCCTGGCTTGTATTGCACCCCCGGAGGTTCTCCTACAGGACCGGGAGGAGCTTGCAGGAGGCAGAGTCAATTACGGTTTCGAGGGAATAGCCAGAATCGGCAGCCGGCTTTTCCTGGCTCACGAAATGATGCCCAACCTGATAGTCAGCATGCGTCTGGACCGTGACTTCGAGCCGGCTGAAGAAACTCAGATCGAGGGAAGTTACGATATTAACGATCTGGACAGCGACAGGGGATTCCTCTACGCCCTGGGAAGAACCGGCAGCCTGGTTTATAAGATCGATCCGGAAAGCGGAAAAACTTTAGCGGTAGCAAGTTTCCGGAAAGTGGGTGATAGCAGTAAATACCGCTATGTCAATCGAAGGGATTTCTACCGAAACAGCGAGGGCTTGGTGGTCAAAGGGGAGCATATTCTGGTCGTTCTCGACGGCAACTTCCAGTCGGCAATCGAGGATTCAACTCAGAGGGCCCCGCTTCTTCTGGTTTTCAACCGTCCGGAAAATTTTTAATCCCAGCTTAAAGGAAAAGCCTCTGGAGCCGTCTCAACACGTTACCTGCCGAAAAATAGGCAGAAATTGAACTGGAAAAACTCTCCACTAGGATTGGGAGGGTTGATCAGGAAAAATTCAGCATATGATGTTTCTCGCGCTTTGCGCCGCATGTCTAGAAACACCTTACGGCTTAGCTTCCGGGGCTTGTCCACCAGGTTGAACGCGGCCCCCTGCTCTTTATGTCTGCCAGCGAAAATCTCCACTGTTCTCCGGATCAGGTCTTTAAAAACAACGGAATACCTCTCTTTGCCACTTCTCTTTCCCGATTTACAGCTGCCATCGGTTATCGACTTCCCCATAACCTCGAACAGTTCTTCCGGGATCAGCAGTACCGCCTCCAGATCAACATCGCCCGCCATCCTCTGGCTGAAAACGTACTCGTAGGAGGGAACTGCAATTGTTGGATAAAATCCGCCGGTCAGCACCCTGCCCCCAGTCAGCCGCGGAAGAACTTTTGTCACAAGCTCGAAAAATGTCCCTGCAGTGTCATCCTTTAAACTCTCTCCCTCCTCGACCTGCTCGACTAACCACTGGCTCTTTTTTTCGGACTCGAAAAATTCCAGTTCCCTTTTAAAATCCTCTTTTGTCACTACCCCCAGCATGACCAGTGTCTCACCCAAATACAGATGCTTTTCCTTCTGGAACGCAACCAGTCTGTCCAGCTCTTTCTCGCTCAAATAACCCTTTTCCACAGCCGCCTGACCGAAATTCTTGTCCTGGCAAAGCTGCAATTCGCAAATCTGCAGTACCTCATCCTGCTTGAGCATCCCATTTTCAACCGCAAGCGCACCCAGCACTTTATTGCTGTTCTGCTGGTACTCCAGGCCCTCGGTCAACTGATCTGCATTAATCAGCCCGCGCTCAAGTAAAAACTGACCGAACAAATAGGAATGCATTGAGCGCCTCCCTATGCTGCAAGATTATCATTACCGTACAATCACTTTATTTAAACATTTTTCTTGATTTCTGTCAACTCATTTCCTTTCCTTCACGATAGTTTTTTGCCGAATTCCGGGCACTTGACCCGCACGGCGGCGTACCGTTATCTTTCGAACCGTGAGCCTCATGACCACAGCTCAGAGGCCAATCGGCAAAAGGGATTTTTATCCAACCGCTCGACAACTTTCGAGATTCCTGTGTATTGGATCAGAAGTTTAAGACAGACTAATTTCAGATTGTTGATCGGGATCATACTATTTGAATTCATTCCTTTCCTCCCGTGTTTTGCTCATAGCTCCAAACGGATTTACCTTGCTAACGATGACCACACCGACTACATGTGGTCCGCAGACGAGGAGACCTACCGGGAGGTTTTTTATATTCACCGGGAGATTAATTAACCCGGATTATTTATAAATTAAAAAGATGTCAGGTTGCCCCGGGGCCTGGGGGGATGGG
>JAUVUV010000432.1 GCA_030604975.1 Candidatus Glassiibacteriota bacterium
AAGTATCTTTGCGCCAGATTCGGTTCTGGAATATGTCCTCCACGGCGGCAGTGTCACTGTCAAATCCGGAGACAATACGTTCGCATTAATAGACCCATATCCGATCCCCATGCCAGACCTTTAGTGATTCCAGTCTATAGCTACCCCTTTAGGGTGGCTTGGTTGGAATTTTACAATGTATCTCTTACTTTAATCCGCTGTTAATTCAAACATATCATCTCCAATCATAATCTTTGCCTTCAATCCTTAACAGACTGCTTCTTTGTCCGACCTGCCCGCGCAATATTTTGAAAATTTTCAATCCATATTTAACCTGAATTATTCATAAATTAGTAAGATGTTATGTTTCCCCGGAGCCTGGGTTTCATGAATAATCCGGGTTAAACATACCCATCATCCAGATGTCATCCTTCATAGTGTTCCAGTATTTGAGTAAGTTGAGTATCTTTTAAATTGACTCATAAAGGAAGCGAATCTACTTTTCCTGAGGCAACTCTTAAACACAAGTAGATAAAACAGCTTTATCCGCTGGAGGGGAAATGAGGTATAAAGATTTCGTCCGGCTGGCTGGTTTCACTGTTCTGATTATTTGCTCGGCTTGTATCTCTTTTAATAAGGACGGCTCAGGCATCCAGTTCTCTTGCGAGCCGGGAGGAGTGATCCGCTTTAAGAACCAAGCCATCGAGCTCGTTTTTGACTCGCTGATGTATTGTACGGTTTATCACCTGAAAGATGGCCAGCGGCTCTCCCTTACTGCAGGGGGCCGGAGTTCCCGGGGCACTGTGCCCTCTCACTTTATCGTTGTGGAGGGAAAAGAGGTCAAGAATTTTGAAGTTGACTATCCGGCGCTGGAATGCTCCGAGGTGGCTACCGGGTTCGGCCGGGGCAAGCGGCTCATCCTGAAGGGAGTATCCGCTGAGCTTTTGGATATAAAGATCGAGAAGAAGTTGACAGTTGAACTTTACGAGGACTACCCGGATGTGGCGATAACGGCTGCCGAATACATGAACCTTTCAGCAAGGCCGGTCAAACTCGGCGATATCTTCAGCAGTGTATTTGTACTTTCCGCATCTCTGGTCAATCCGGCTCTTGCCCCAAACCAGTTGCACGCTTTTTACGGCAACGCCGGCCGGCTGACTCCTCAGATCGACACCGAGCTTCCCGTGGATTATGAAGAGGAAAATTACACCGGGCGCACTGTGGAAGTCGAAGGCCAGAAGCGCGGCAACGGTGGGATTCCCTTCATTGACCTCTGGTGTGCGGAAACGGGTCTGGCTCTAGGCCATATCGAGACCGAGTGGCGCAACCTCTACCTGCCGATCCGGGTCGGCAGGGACAGGAGAGTGTTTGCCGGGGTCCGGGAGGATCCATCTCTAAACCTCCATGAACCAGCACTCCTGGCTCCCGGAGAAACGGTCAAATCGGTGAGAACATTCACCTGCGCGCACGAGGGAGATTTTTACGCTCCAGCAGCGCGTTATGCGGAATTAATGCGCTCTCAAGGCTTGGATTTCAGCACCGAGCCAGCGGAGAATGATTACCTGGCGGCCTGGTGTAGTTGGAACAGCTACTGTACCCTGGATCAGGCGAGCAAAAATGATGTGATGGTCACCCGTAGGGTCCTCGAAAGGGTCGAAGACCAGTCCAGGCTCGGCCTCCGGATGATAATATTCGATGCCGGCTGGTTCGATAACCAGGGGGACTGGAGGCCGAATGCGGATCCTCGCGCATTTCCCGGAGGAGAGGATGAACTGGCCGAGGTTATCGAAAAAATACATGCCCGAGGTGGCAAGGTAATGCTCTGGATTTCTTTCCTGACTGCGGATCCCTGGTCTGAGGTCGCAGAGCAACACCCCCAATGGATGATCCTGAAACCTGACGGAGAATTTCACCTCGACCGCTGGAGCGGGTATACCATGTGTCCGAGTCTCCCCCAGGTGCAGCAGTACCACCGGGAGCTGGCAAGAAGGTTCATCTGTGAATATGGGGCTGATGCATTCAAAGTTGACGGCATGTATACCTGCCCTCCCTGTTACAATCCTGCCCACGGCCACGATAACCCCAACGAATCCTCTGGAGATTTCTATCAGGCCTTCCGGGCTTTCTATGATGAGTCCAAACGGCTCAAGCCGGAAGTTACTGTCATGGTCTGCCCCTGCGGCACAATCTGCGCTTTCAATGTGCTGCCCTACCTGTCGCAGACCATTGCCGCAGACCCTCCCGATTGCCTCACAGTCCGGCGCTGGGCCAAACTTTATCGGGCTCTCAAAGGTCCGAGTTCTCCCTACAGCAGCGATTACGTACATATTGCCAGCGGAAAAATGAGACTGCCCACCGCCGTGGGAATCGGGGCGGTGCCCCAGTCTTTCCAGGGAGAACCCCCGGAGCCGGAAGTTGAAGAGTGGTACAGGAAGTGGTTTGGGATCTATAGGCGTGAAATGCTATCAAAGGCAAGGTACGAAAACCTTTACGATATATATTACGACAAACCGGAAACTCATGTTTTCAGGAAAGAAATATCCAATGCTGAGTTGGTCTATTACTCGATGTACGCTGACAACAGTACATGGAGCGGGCAGGTCAGCTTGCGCGGCCTGGACCCGGGCAGGCAATACCGCGTTGTGGATTATGTAGCCGACAGTACGCTCGGCACTGTCACCGAAGATAAGCCACTGATCAAGGTTTCATTCGAGGATTACCTGTTTATCAAATGCATTCCCCAGTAACCGGTTAGGTGAGATGAGAATAAAAGGACGAGGAAGATTTGAAAAACGAACTATCTATTTAACGCGAAAGATAGGGTGAAAAAATTTCGAATAAACTGGCTGTTCAATTAAAAGCAAGGAGTAAGGGATGCGGATTATTCTTATGCTGGTCTTGACAGCTTACAGCCTGAGCGGTTGCGCCACCCGTGATCCTGAACCGGAAGGAGCCCCGGCCTTTGAGGAAA
>JAUVUV010000176.1 GCA_030604975.1 Candidatus Glassiibacteriota bacterium
CCACGGACACTCCGGGCGGAGGATCGTTGTTTTTCAGAGCGATCGCGCCGCCATGGATTTCGATAAGAGTCTGCACTATGCTCAATCCCAGACCCGATCCTCGCGAGCGTGTGGTAAAGAAAGGCTTAAAAACTTCCTTCACGATGTCTGCAGGAACTCCCGAGCCCTCATCCCGGACGAGAAGACTTACTGATTTTCCATCCGACTTGGTTATGCTGACAGTTATCTCGCTGTCTTCAGGACTGTGCTGGGCTGCATTTTCGAGTAGATTGAAAATGACCTGTTTGAGTTTGGCACTGTCTCCCAGCACCTCCGGATTACCTGGTAAGCTATCATCCGGCAGACGGATATTACGCTGCCCGGAAGTGGAGGACTGCCTCCATAATTCGATAGCCCCGGTGCAAATTTCCTTTATAGAATTACGTACAAATGCCTTTTTCTGAAGAGGCTTGCCGAGATCAAGCAAATCTTTCATCAACGTGGACAACCGGTCGACCTGGGTGCGAATGTGATCCAGATATGGTCCATATTCAGGATTATCTCCGATCTCCTGTACAAGAGCCTCGCTGATAGCGAGAATCGCATTCAGCGGGTTGCGGACCTCGTGAGCCACCCCGGATGCCAGCCGGCCGATAACCTCCATCCTCTGGGATTCTTTGAGCCTGGCTTCGATTCTCTTGCGCTCTGTAATGTCATGAATGCTGCCTTGAATGCCGATAATATTTCCGTTCTTGTCAATGTGGACGCTTGAGGTAACCTGGCAATCCATCGGGGTCCCGTCTTTTTTCTTGAATTTAAGGTCGTAATCCCGCACAAAAGTCTGCTTTTGGAGCACGTTGATATAGGTATCCCGGTCTCTGGGGTCGACATAAAGCTCTTTTGCATTCAGAGCCAGTATCTCTTGCTTGGTGTAGCCGAATAGATTCAGCATTTCCGGGTTGACATCCAGGAACCGGCCGTCAGGTGTGGTAATCGAGCGCGCAACTCTGCCTTCCTCGAATAACTTGCGGTATTTTTTCTCGTTTTCCCGCAGGGCTTCCTCATCTTTTTTCCGCTGGGTGATGTCCTCCAGGATCAGCATATGTCGGGTTTTTCCCAATATCTCGTTCTTTGCGTATCTTATCCCGAAAATCTTTCCCACCAGATTTTCGTCCCCAATCCCGATTTCAAGGTTAGGAGGAATTCTGAACTGCTCGATGTCGAAATGTGATTTGCGGGTGTATATCTCGATATCATAAAACTCCGCTTCACCGCAGTATGTATAAAGCCCGATATAGCCCTGACTGTCGTATATGCTGCGGTAATCGATAAACTCCAGCAGAGGCATTTCCTCGTCTGTGTCCAGGTTGAAAAGTCTCCGGGTTATTCTTCCACCGGTACGTTCCACTACCAACTGATATTCGGTATCCGGATCAAGCACCTCGGGGCGGGAAACTACATCCGCGCCCTGTTTCTGAATCCTGCCCAGGGAATTATAATTCGACCCAACACAGATGGTATAGCCGTTCATGTCTGGGATGATCGCTTCTCTACCCGAGGTTGCGCTGATAAAAACACTCAAATCCCTGATATTCTCGGCGTTCTTCGAGGTTTTTATCTTATAGACCAGCTTGACATCTTCATCCGCTCCCCCGTACTCCTCCGAGGTCAACAGGCAGCAGTCCAGGTTATCCAGGACATGGGGATCGTGGAATATTTTAGACTTCCCGTGCTTCTTTACTATCTGCCAATGGTGAGCCTCGGATTTTTTCTTCCCGTAATCCCTGTAAACTATCCAATCCGTGCCGATAACTTCTGACATTTTCGGCCCCTGATAGCGCAGCTGCCATTTCTCACCCTTTTCATAAGGTAAATCTTCCAGAGCTTTTATTTTCTCCAGATGTTTTTTCAGTTTTTCGAATTCTGACTTACTAAGTAATTCCCTGATATTTTTTCTGTTCATTGCATACTTAATAACTTTGTCTGTCAGCAGCATAAAATCCGACGAATAGCCCACGATGTTCAATTTATCATCCAGGTAAAGCTGTGGCATGTTTACAATGGAACGGATTGCATAGGTTTCCCGGGTTATGTTGTCCAGATCTTTCAGGACAAACGTATATCGTTTTTCAAGCTCCGCCAGTGCAAGTCCAACCTGATTTGCTTCTTCGAGATTTTTCTCCAGCTTCTCGACTTCTTTCAGCAGGTCTTTATATGAAAGCTTGGTTTTGAGCATTGATTCTTCCCTTGCTTCTATGGGGTAAGCACTGCCTGGGAAAAGCTCAAACAACTGTTTTAACAACAGGGAAGCTTTTTAATATAACTTCTCAACCTTTCACCACTCCAACCGGCCTCATTTTCACAACTTTGCGGGCCAGCCCCGCCTGGTGAACGACTTCCACGACCTCGTCCACATTCTTGTAGGCTTCGGGCATCTCCTCCTGCAGGGTATGCTTTCCCCGGGCCATGACAAATATTCCCTCGCGCTCGAGCTCTGCTGCAATCGACCTTCCTTGGCTCTGCCTGATCGCTTTTTTTCGCGAAAGCCTCCGGCCGGCGCCGTGGCAGCTGCTGCCGAAACTCTCTGCCATCGCTTTTTCGGTTCCCACCAGCACATAGCTCGCTGTACCCATATCGCCCGGAACTAGTACCGGCTGGCCGACCTGACGGTAAGCTGATGGCACCTCGGGCCTGCCCGGCCCGAAAGAGCGCGTGGCCCCTTTGCGGTGCACCATTACTCTGTACTTTTTCCCTTTAATCTCATGGGTTTCGAGCTTAGCGTTGTTGTGACCCACATCGTACACCAATCGTGCTTTCAAGGCGGAGGGGGAAACTTTCAGGTTGTGCTTTACCGACTCGACTGCTCGTTGCATCAGAAACTGGCGGTTGGCCCAGCCATAGTTTGCCGCCGCAGCCATGGCAGAGATATAACGCCGGCCTGTACTGCTATTGATATATGCACAGGCAAGCTGGCGATCCGGCAGCTCGAAACCAAGACCACCGACTACACGGTTCATCTCCTTTAGCGAGTCCTCGCAGACCTGGTAGCCGAAACCCCTCGAGCCGGAGTGAATAAAGATCACGAACTGGCCTTTCCATAGCCCGAAAACGTTGGCTGTGTGCTCATCGTAAATCTCCTCCACCACCTGGAGTTCGATAAAGTGGTTGCCGCTGCCCAGAGTGCCCAGCTGGTCTCGTCCACGACTGTAGGCCCGGTCGCTGACAACCGAGGGATCAGCACCGGGATAACATCCGCCGTCCTCGCAGTACTCAATATCGGCCTCGGTTCCGTAGCCGTTAGCCACCATCCAGCGTGCCCCCTCACGGGCCACTTTCTTTATTTCCTTGCGTGATAGTACGAGGTCCCCTCCCTTGCCCACACCGCATGGCACATCACGGAAAAGCCCGCTTACCAGGCTTCGTATCCGGGGCTTCACCTCATCCATCCCGAGGTCCGTGGCCACGAGACGCACCCCGCAATTGATATCGTAACCCACTCCCCCGGGGCTGATCACCCCTTTCTCTGCCTCCATCGCCGCCACTCCGCCGATCGGAAACCCATAGCCCCAGTGGATATCCGGCATGGCCATCGAACTGCCCACCACTCCGGGGAGCCAGGCCACGTTCATCACCTGATCCACGGCGTTGTCTTTGGCGATTGTCTCAAGCATTTCCTTCGATGCGTATATCAAACCGGGTACCCGCATACCCTTCTGCTGCGGTATCAGCCAGCGGTAATCATCAAGCTTCTCGAACTGCATATGTCACTCTCCCTCTTCACACGAAAAGAGATAAGCCTATGAATTATAATGCTTTTAATCTTACTTTTTCTAACCGTTATTGTCAAGCCGTGCCGGAGATAGTTTTCACCCGGACGGGTATCAGGAAAACCATCTCTTATGGAAAATTCCTCTGTAACCTTATTCCAAATTAAAGGATTAAGCACACCGGGATCAGAGGTGTTGATAGAAAATTGTTGGAAAGAGTAACCGAAAGAAACTCTGCGCTCAGGCAGCGCTTTGTCTGGTGAAAAACAACCCGCGTACACCAGCACGGAGGAAATACACCGTCCAGAGCACGTGCCAGAGAAGGCCGGTGGCGTAGGAGCCAAAGCTGTGAAGGTCAGCCGTACCCTGGGATACAAGGGAAACCACCAAAAGCAGCATCGCCACACTGGCTGCGGCACTCACAATTACTGCCGCCACGTAGCCGCCGCTTTTCATGCGCCAGAACAGCCTGCCGAGCAGCCAGAACAAAACCACACCCAGGATCGGCCAGCCGAGCGCCTCGTTGGTCCAGACGAACCGGTTGAAATCCCAGCCTTTGAAAAGTTTGATCAGAAGCGTAAGAAGGGCATTGGCTACCAGTAACAGCGGAAGGATATAGCCGTAAACAGCAGCAAAGAAAGATACTCCAACAGGCCTGAGCCGCCAGAGATCATCCTTGTGGTGGTTTCGCTGATAGACAATATAGGCCAGAAGAAGGCCGAAGAAACTGACTGCATAGGCGATTGTCATCCCGACAACGACACTGTATCCTTTGCCCATAACGACTCCCGGCAGTGGGGTGTTTTTCGACCCTGATCTGAGAGCTAAATTAAGCTTCCCGGAAACCTTTGTCAATCAACAAAACTTCTTTCTCCCTTTACCCGTTTATTTCGCTGATAACGTTCACAAGTCTCGGATCTTCTGCGCTTGCGCAGGAGAAACGATAGTGTTATGATTTTCATCAGCGGAGGTGTTGATTCAGGGATACTGTGTATAAAAACTCAAGAGAATCAACCGGGGAGCCTGTCCGATGCGGGAGAAACCGATTCTTAAAACCATTCGCCGCCAGTTGACAACCGGCCTCCTGGTCCTTCTGCCGGTAATCACCACCATTTTCCTGGTGAGCTGGCTTTTCCGGGAGCTGGATCAAATCCTGGGCCGCCATTTCGCCCTCCTTTTCGGAAAATACATTTACGGTGTGGGGTTTGTGAGCCTGTTTCTCCTGATCTGGCTCGCGGGGGCAGCCAGCAGGACTTACATGGGAGCGAAGCTGAACAACCTCAAGGATATCGTGATCGCGCGGATTCCCATGATCGGCTCGATATTCGGCTCGATAAAACAGGTCAGCGACGGGCTGCTGAAGATGGACGCCAGCAATTTCGAGCAGGTGGTTCTGATCGAGTATCCGCGAAAAGGCCTCTACGCGGTCGGTTTTGTAACGAGCAGGCGCAGGGTGGAATTCGAATTCACAGAGAAAGAATTGAAGCAAGGCCGGGTCGCTCATGTTTTCATGCCCACCGTGCCGAACCCCACCTCTGGTTATATTATCCTCGTTCCAGAGGAAGATCTTCACCGGCTGAACATCACTGTTGAAGAGGGATTGAAACTGGTGCTGAGCCTCGGTATGATCCATCCGGATAAATATCGCCTGAGTAGAGGGCCAGACGAGGTTCAGGCACACTCTCTCCCCGAGAAGACTTCCTCCTCCGGAGAAAATCAGAACCCTCCCACGAACAGCTGATCAAGATATGAATGGAGTTCTTCAGGCAGGAAATTC
>JAUVUV010000479.1 GCA_030604975.1 Candidatus Glassiibacteriota bacterium
ATGCGCACACAGTTCTTGCCTCCATGGGCAGCTACCAGGCAGTGGACTCCTACCGCGAAATCCTGGAAACCAAACTCAGCTACCATAACCCCGGACTCGAACAACGTTACTGGGCAGAGCAGCAGGGCAAATACTGCAGCAATTGCGGCGCTTGTTCCGAAGTCTGCCCACAGGGACCGGCCCTCCAGCGCACCCTGCGTTATCGGATGTACTACAAGGACTACGGCATGACAGAGTATGCCAGAAGCAAATATGCCTCACTCAATCTCGGGCCCGATCCGGTTGCCGAACTGGATTGCACCTCTTGCGAAAGTGTCTGCCCGAGAAGGCTCCCCTTGCGCGAGATGGTGCGCGAGGCCCATACTCTGCTGGCCTGATCACCAAAAAAATTAAATACGGTAATTAAAAAGCCCTGCTCTCATGAAGCAGAAAGCAGGGCTTTTTCTTTTCCCGGTAAAAGATAACTTCCAGTGTCGCATCTATTTCAGGCAATCCGCCAGAGTGTTTTTCAAGCAGGTGTTGCCTGGCACTGCATTGCGCAACGCATCTGCTATCTGCACTGGCACCGTGCCGTAGAGCCGCACCTTATCTGACATCAGGCAGACAACTTCCGGGATATCCGTGTGTATCAGAACCCCCAAATAATGCGGGCCCTCAATGTGCGAAGCTGTGGGCGATTCGAGCACCACCCGGTTCACTTTCCCATCCAGCAGGGCTCCATAGAGGCCATTGACCCCAAACGCGCCGCTGCCGGCAATCGTAATCCTTTCCGGATCAACCTCTGGCAGGGAGCGCAGCAGTTCCAGCGAACGAAGGACCTCGTATGTGCGGATGCCGTCAAAACTCTGCCCGGCGATCATCGCCTGTCGTTCCATCTGGTGAGCAAGGCTGTCGTCTATGGCGCGGCTGTCGTTATCCAGGTGTTCGATGATCAGCACGGCACGCTCGCCCCAGTCATAGCCCTCCTGCCGGTTGACATCAGGCCACCAGGAGGGCCTGCGTCTGTCCCGGATCACCAGGAGCGCAGGAAGCCGGCGTCCCTGCTCCAGGTGCTCTGGAACCGTGTAAATCCCCTCAACTCTCAACTCGGCAAACGAGCTGAAGCTCACCGTTCTCATCGTGCGCTTCCACATGTTTGACTGCTCGCCCCATTTCGTCTCAAACGATACCCCACTTTCAGGAAAGTAAGGAAAAACCTCGCTGCGCAGGGTATGGGTCAACTCTTTCAGCCTGGCTTCTCTCCCTTCCGAGGTCAGCCGCTCGGCTGTAAATACCGCCCCGGGCATGAACTCCTCGTGGATCCTTGTCAACCGCTCATTCAGGGGAAAGCCATCCCCGTGACAGAGAAGTTGTTCGGCTTTCAAGGTATCCACCGGGCCATGTTCGGTAAGCGTGGTATCCAGACCCAGGAACTCCTTGAGGAAAAACTGGTAAACCGGAAGACGAATTGATTCACTGTCAGCGTGGCCGCCCGGTACGGTCGCGGCACGGAGATTGTCCGAGGCTTCGTAAAGGCGGTAGATTTCGCGCATCTTGTCCACAAGCTGCTCGAAATAGGGCTGTGGAAACAGCCCATCTGAGAGAGCGTTGCAGAGAAGGAACGGCCTGGGCGCGGCCAGGGCTCCCATCTCGGAGAAAAGCAGACCCGCGCTGTTTACCGGGTACATGCAGTCGCAATGTTCCACTGCCAGGCGGCGCTCGATATGCCCCACCGTGGAACATACCCCGGAAACCGGGGCTGCGGCCTTGATCCGGTCATCGATCAGGGTCAGGAAAAAGGTGGTCACCCCGCCGCCGGAAATGCCCGTGGCCCCGATTCGCTGCCCGTCAACCTCGGCCCGGGTAACCAGGTAGTCGATTGCCCGGCGGGCATTATACAGCTCGGCTGCCAGAGGCGAATACCCGCGGCTGAACCAGTCATACCATTTGTAGGAGTAAAGCCCATGGTGCGTTACAGGCAGCTCTCCCAGCTCGATTGTATCCAGAATCAGGCAGGAGATACCGCGTGCGGCAAACCAGGCCCCGTGATGCTTGAATGCGTTCTTGTTACCGTAATATCCCCGCGGGGAATGCCCGCTCTGGTAGATAATCAGAGGATAGGGTCCGCTTCCTTTACGCGGAATGTAAAAATTCGCCGTGATAAAAAGTCCCGGTGCGGTTTCAAACACAATACACTCAAGTACGTAGTCAGGTCTCTCGACACGGCTGGTTATCCTGACATCCGGCGGCTGAACCGGCCATGTTCTGTGATGACCGAGCATTTTCAAGAGTTTCCTCTTAATTACTGCTCTCTCTTTTTCCCACTCGGCCACATCCTCGATCCCATCGAAGATTTGATCGAATCTTTCTTTCACCATTGTCTCGAAATGTCTCTGAACGGCATCGTAATGCTCGTTCCAGGCCTGCAGCGCTCCCGTCAGCCAAAGGCCGCACAGCAGGACTGAGATCAGCATGCGGTACAAAGGTTTAATCATTGGAGCTCCTCCGGGTTACAGATTTACAAATGTTCTATACGCGATTTATCCTGGATTATTCATGAAAACCAGACTTTGAC
>JAUVUV010000513.1 GCA_030604975.1 Candidatus Glassiibacteriota bacterium
ACTCAGAAATCGCTGCTTGAAAAAATACTGGCGGTTTATCATCCAGTCTGGTCTTCACGAATCAAGGATTTGAATTCTCTTCAAGCGGCTGAACTTTCCCGGATCGCTAAATATCTCGAACGTGCAGCCCGGGCACTGGAGCTTTTCGTTCCGGCGCGGCAGCCTGGCTATGGTGTCACTGAAAGGGGCGGAGATGCCGTAGTGGCATATTTCACTAACAACGAAGGGCGGCCGGGCAAACCTTACTACCTGATGATCGATGTCAGCGGTTTTACCAAGCTGCTGACATTCCTTACCGACCGGTTTGGCAAGCAGGAAGCCGGCGATATAATGAACATGAGCATTCTCAACCGTTACTGTTTGAACCGGATGGGAGCGCTCATTTCATATTACGGCCGTGGTGAGCCGGGAGACCCGGGCTCAGGCGGCGAAAACGCCCTGAAAACCGCCCTGTCTTTCCGCGCCATGCTGAAAGAAATCACCCTGCAGGTGCGTGAAGAACTCACGCACAAACTGGCCGGCAAGCCACACCAGGATGAAATAACTGCGTTTATCCGTGACCTTGAGATCAAGGCGAGCGCCGGAGCTGTGGCCTCCAGCACAGCCGGTCGCTCGGACTTTTACGGCCATGATCACCGGGTTCGGATAACCTGGGGCAGGACAGCGCGCCACCTGGCCGGGGCGGAGAAAGTGGGGGGAAGCGATGACAAGGTCTCTCCCAGGATGGCTGAGGTCAAAGGGATCGGTTTCGACAGATATGTAGCCGAGCATTTAAAAAGCCTGGAAAAAAAAGGTTGGATCACACCGCGGGATTTCAGGCTGAAAACTTTCGGCACTTTTGAAAAACTCATCCTTACCGCCCACGGTGAGAGCCGGTTGTACGAAAGAGCCAGGGATATCCTCAAGGAGATCTACGAGGAGCAGATTGATCAATCCGCGACTCGAACCGGCCGTGCCAGGCTCACCGGAAAAGAACAGATTAGACGTATCAGGAAGACAGTTTCCCGCATCGAGGCGGTCCTGCCTTTCTTGCAAGGAATCGAGCTGGTGGAGCATGTGGTTCGAGGCCTGGGCTCCGGGGGAGAACTGCAAAACCTGTTCGGCGAACGTTCCAGCCGGGTGCATGTAACAGGTATCCTATTCGCCAATTTCAGTCTGGCCAACAGTAAGCTGCTCGATGAATTGACCGAGGCCGTGCACGGGGTGATGGCACGCTACGGCTTGGTGTATAAATACAATATCTTCCCCAAGGGCGATTTCAACCTGATGGCTGCTCTCGGCCTGGATGTTTCAGGAGCGCCGGAAACAGACCGTGTTTACGCCGAGGTTCTCTGGCAGTGCTGGCGGGATCTGGTTTCTGTGGTGGGCAAGAATTTCGGCGAGAGTGTACGCCTGCGGGGAGGAATGAGCGTGGGCCAGTGCCTCCAGGGGCCAGTGGGCGACAACCTGCTCCACAATGAGCTTACGATAATCGGCCCGGACTGCAACCTTGCGGCCAGGCTTGTCGCGCAAGCGCTCGCCAGACGGGAAAAGGACAGCACGCTGGTTGTAGCTGAAAACTGTTACGTGCCGCTGGGCCATCTCGTCCAGCCGGTCGGCCCGTTCGAGCATGCCCTGCTCAAAGGTTTCCATGAACCGGTACCGCTTTATTCGATCAAGCCCCGCAGAGAGTACGAAAGCCCGGCAGCATTTGCCGAGCGTCTCCGCCATCTCCCTCTGGTGACCGGCCAGGGCCAGCTTGTCGACAGCGCCAGCCGGGTGCGGCTCGATCCGAAACTTGCCGCCAGCCTGGATTACATTGAGGAGTATGCCAAAATAAGCGCTGGCCTCGGCAGGGCGCCCTGCCTTCTTCTCGCATTTTGCGGACCCAGCGGTATCGGTAAAACCCGCCGGCTTGCGGAAATCATGCACTGGTGCAAGAAGAAAGGATGGACGCTTCTGTTCGGAGAATGTCAGAGCTGGTACCAGGGAGTGAGTGGCTCCACGGAAGAGGGCGAAAGCCATGGTCAGACCCATGTAGTTCCGTTCTACCCTTTTATCCGCATTTTGAAAGAACAGGTTTTCGAAATCCCGCCGCACGAACAGGGCGAAGCAGCGCATTCCAGGATCGTCCAGAA
>JAUVUV010000151.1 GCA_030604975.1 Candidatus Glassiibacteriota bacterium
GTCCGAACTCCAGGAGCTACTTCGCGAGCAAGGAGCGATCCTTTCACATGCCGAGGCACGCCCCTGGGAAGAAGGGATCGAGTTCGATATCCAGGGTGTACCGAAGAAGAAACAGGGCCGGTAGCAACTAGATCACATTTCTGTCGCCTTTATCCCAGACCGGACGCTCCCACATAAAGGTGATTTTTCTGTTTCTCGGCCGCAAAATGAGTTGAAAAGCCCTCCTGACGGCTGATTCTTTCTCGCTGCAAGCCACGCCAGGCAAGCAATCATCTTTGCCGCATCTGGCAGAAGCGCAAGCAAAAAGCTAAAAATGCAGCAATGCCTCGTTGTGTAGACTTGTAAGCTGATGTAAAATAATTCCGGAATTTACGTGCTGGCAGAAGACAGCGAAATATTATAACAATGGTCCTGTCACGCGTCCTGCTGAATAAATTCATCATAACTAAGTTGCAAATAATTTGATTTCAAGCTATTATAAAAATGATTCTTTCTGATTTCGGGCCTGTCCGGGCATGCCTTAACCTGGCACCTGACAGAAATTTTTGAAAATCGTTTCTTGACAAGCAACGATTTTTGGGTTTATAATTATAACTGAATATAAAATGGAGGGATAAAACGATGAAAGATTTACTTACTCCTAGAGAACTCGCAGAGCTTTGTGGCGTGTCTCCTGATACTGTAAGGTCTTGGTGTTTCCGGAAACAGATCAAATTTGCCAGTACCCCCGGCGGGCACAAGCGATTCCGGCGCCTGGACGTGCTTGAATTTCTCAAGGAGCGTGGTTTTCCTCTACCGTCGACCGATAAGATATCACCGATAAAAGTTCTGGTGATCGATGACGAGGAATCATTCCGTAAGAGCTTGGTCGGTGCCCTTCAGAAAGAACCCGCATTCAATGTCAAGGAGGCTGGCGACGGTTACGAGGCGGGCAGGATGTTCGGTGAATTCGAGCCCGATGTTCTGGTGCTTGATCTGGTCATGCCGGGAATCGACGGGTTCAGGGTTTGCCGTGACTTCAAGTCCCGTGAGGGTGGTGATCAGGCCAGGATTATTGTTGTTACAGGATATCCTGACGAGGTGATGTTCCAAAGAGCCCGGGAGGCCGGTGCGGATGAGTGCCTGGCCAAACCGGTTGATATGAACACCCTGATGGACATGATTCGCAGCCTGTATCAATCTCCCAGACCGCGCAGAACCAGGGGACGCAAACCAAAGGGAGCTTCCAGAGAGACTTAGAACGTTCCGGGAACCGGTTATCAGTTATCGGAAAAACTGTTGCGGCCATAATGGAATTTTTCGTTCTTTCGCCGGTTGTTTTTCCCGTATCGACAGAGTGTAAACGGCAGGAGGAGAATATTCTCCGGCCGTAGCAGTTTTTCGCTGATATTCTACACTACTGTAAACCATTCTTCCAATCAGAGGTTTTCTTTCCCGGACTATCCACCAGCGTAGTAATGCAATTCGCTTTTTTGATTCTGGAAAAGTCCTCGCGTAGTTCCCCCCCGCTTCGTTAGTTTCTAATATTTTTCGAGGTCGTTTGTTTTAAGGAAAAAAAATTCTTTAATTCACAGTATCTATCGAAAAGTTATCTGCAAAGATTTTTGTTTATTAGAGAGGACGAAGAGTGTTGAAGAATAAGACCGGCGTATTAAAACACCTAATTCAGTCCGGGACTAATGAATTAACTTTGCGGTGGGGTCGCATTCCAAGCCGGTTCTGGAATAGAACGCAGGAGGCAGCCTATGCCCAATAAAAGCAAAAATATAAAAGAACTGGAACAAAGGGTAGCCCAACTCGAAGCCGAGGCTGCCAGGGCGCGTAAAATCAAGCAGTGTCTTAAACAGACCGAACGGTTATGTCTCGATCAGCACCAAAGGCTGATCAAGCTTTCCAAAGAGGCTCTTTTCTTCCGGGCCACAGTAGACATGCCCGAGCTTTACCTGGATGAGCGCTGGAGAATTGTCGGCTGTTCAGGCAACTTCGTACATCTGACAAAAAGTGTGGTTGAGTTTGCTGACCGGAAAAGACACATTCGCGGTTTTCTCCAGCCCGGGGATTTTAAGAAAATCGAGGATTATCTCAGGTGCGTGGAGGTTCTTCGCGATTTGCCTTATGAAAATCGACGGCGCTGGCGTTTGAGATACAAAGGCCCGAATCCGGGGGAGCGGATCGGAAAAGAATGGATAGCCTTTAGAACAACTGATAAGAACAACTGGAAAATCGCCAGGGATAATGGAATCGTAAAAATAATCCATCAACAGCACTTTGAAGATAAACAGAGCTGTTATTTGATTGCTGCGGAAGAGTACGGCGGGCCAGAGGAAGATATCAAAATATCCTATAAAATAAAAACATCGAAAAATAAAAATCTTATCAAAGACCTTTCACTGATTCTTTCCACCGGTTCGGGCCATCAGAAAACCCTGCCGGACTTGGTCGGCTATACTGTTTGTACCGGGGGCTGCGATAACACGGCCGCCTCTATCCAGCGGCAGGCCGCAGACCTGGTCACCATTGACGAGTCGCTTGAACCTGATACAGAATACCAGGTCATAGTGGAACGTATCGGGGGCAAGATACGAAGAAATCTGAAAAATTTGCGTACGGGTAAGCTGGCTCCTGAGCTTGAGCTGATAGATTCCAACGCAGTCTTCGACCTCCAGAATCATGTCGGATTTACGTCCTTTTCCGGTGAAGCCGAATTCTACGATATAAAAATTTACACTCGCAAGTCCCCTTTTAGCATTAATCAGTTCAAGATACCGTTTGATATAGAAGTCGGTATCAGGGAGAAGGCCCTGCAAGGAAGATTTTTCAGGCTGAGGCTGGGAGTGATGGAAAATGAAGGGGTGCTGTTTAACTCGCTTTTGTTCGCGGATATTACGGAACAAAAAGGAGCTGAAGAGGCATTGCGCAAGGCAAGCGAAGAGCTGGAGCAGAGAGTTAAGGAACGAACCGCGGAGTTGGCGATAATAAATAAAGAACTGAGAATGGAAACTCTCGAGCGAAAACGTGCGGCAGACGCGCTCAGAGAGAGCGAGAAAAAATATAAGACCCTGGCGGAACACACAAATGACATCGTTTATTCGGTGACCGCGGAAGGAGTTTTTACCTATGTCAGTCCCCAGATAAAACGGTACGGATACGATCCGGAGGAGCTTATCGGTCAAACTGTCCAGGAATGTATCTATCCAGAAGATATAGAACCCACTCTTGCAGATTTTCAGCGCACAGCAGAGACAGGCGAGGAATTCCCCACCCAGTTCAGGATTGTCGATAAACAGGGGGGCCTCCACTGGATGGAGGAATATGGAAAAGTGCTTCGGGATGATGAGGGAAATTTCAACGGCCTGACCGGCGTGTTGCGTGATATCAGCCAGCGCAAAAAAGTCGAGGAGGAACTGCAAAAGCACCGGGACAGTCTTGAAGATCTGGTTAAGGAACGCACAGCAGAATTGACCAGGGCAAACCAGCTGCTGGAAAAGGAAATTCTCGTACGCAAAAGGACAGAGAAAGCTCTTCGTAAAAGTGAGGAGAGCTACCGTAACGTCGTGGAAACGATGAAAGAGGGTCTGGTGGTGGCGGATGAGAATTTGAACCTGACTTTTGTCAATGACGCCCTTTGCAGGATCACGGGATTTACGAAAGAGGAGCTGCTGAAAGGCGATGCTTTGAGTTTCCTGGATAAAAAACATCAGAATATTGTGAAGGAGCGTTTCCAAAGAAGACAAAAAGGGGATACGGACGCCTACGAGCTGGTGATAGACGGTAAAGATAAACGCCGGATTCACCTCCTTGTTTCTCCTCACCCGCTGTTAGACGAAAAGGGAAAGTTCAGGGGTACCGTAGCGGTTGTAACCGACATCACCGAGCGCAAGCGGGCTGAGGCGGCTCTGCGCGAGAGCGAGGAGCGTTTCCGCACCATCTTCCATTCGGCTGCGGTCGCGATCTGGGAAGAGGATTTTTCCGGGATAAAAGCGGAGATTGAGAAGTTGAAAGCCCAGGGTGTCAAGGATTTCCGCAAGTACGTGGACGAACACCCGGAGTTCGTGAAAAAGGCTGCCGGACTGATAAAAGTACTCGATGTAAATAATACTGCGCTAAAGCTTTACGGCGCAAAGAGCAAGAAAGAACTGCTGGCCTCGGTCGACAAGGTCTTCTTGCCGGAAACCCTGCCGGCATTCAAGGAAGTGATTATTGCCCTGGCCGAGGGTAAGGAAGAGATCGAAACCGAGACTGTTAACGGTACCCTGGATGGAAGGCGTTTAAATGTCCTCAAAAGGACTTACGTTCCGACCGGGAGATCGAAATTCGGCAACCTGCTGGTAAGCGTTATGGACATTTCGGATATCAAGCGGGCGGAAGCAGCTCTGCGCAAACGAGCGGGATTCGAGTTTCTTATCACCACAATATCAACCAAATTTATCAATCTTGGACCTGAAGAGATTGACCAGGGTATCGAGCAGGCGCTGAAAACGGTTGGCGAGTTTGACGAGGTTGACCGCAGCTGCCTGTTCCTGCTTTCAGAGGACGGGAAAAAGGTGAGTAATACCCACGAATGGTGCGCTGACGGAATCGAGCCACAGATAGAAGCAATGAAAGACCTGCCGATCAAGTTACTTCCATGGTGGTTGGAACGTTTAAACAGGCAGGAAACCATCCATATACCGAAAGTAGCCGACCTTCCACCCGAGGCTGAAGCGGAGAGAGAATGGCTGCTGGCTCAAGCGGTAAAATCGCTTATTGCCGTTCCCATAGTTTCTCGCGATTCAGTGGTCGGCTTTCTAGGGTTTTGTTTGGTGAGTAAGGAAAAAACATGGGAGGATGAACGCATCATCCTCCTCAGAATGGTGGGAGAAATTTTTGTCAATGCCCTGGAAAGAACTCGGATGGAAGAAGAACTGCGGAAAGAACGTGACAGCCTGGAGGTCCGGGTTGCCCAAAGTACCACTGCCCTGAGGCGTTCCGAGCTGAGATTACAGGAGAGGCTCAGGGAACTGACTTGCTTCCATAAAATACGAGATGAGTTCGACAGGGAACAGACGCTGGAGGAAACTTTATATTCCTGTGCATCCCATATCCGGAATGCGTTAAATGAGCCGGAGAAGAAGGTCATCCTGATAAACCTCGACGGCCATCAGATAATTATCGAAAACTGCAAATACAACAAGGAAGACTACCTGGAGAGTCTGATACAGATAGGGGGTGTCAATCGGGGATTTTTACGGATTTTCTCCTGCATAAACGAGACCGGTTTTCTCCCCTTTGAATGGGACCTTGTCAAACATGCTGGCGCCTCGCTGGCCTCTTTAATCCAGAACCGGGAACTGCAGGCGCAACTGATCCAGTCTGAGAAAATGGCCGCTGCAGGCCAGCTGGCGGCCGGGGTGGCCCATGAGATCAATAACCCGCTTGGCTCGATAAAAAATTCGCTTTTCATACTTAAAAAATCCATCCCCGTCAAGCACCCGGACCGTTCTTATCTCGATCTCATGGACAGCGAAATCGACCGGGTGTCAGGGATTATCAATCAGCTCTACAATCTGTACAAACCTTCGGCCAGGGAGGTACAACAGGTAGATCTGGCGGTTGTCGTGGGTAATGTGCTGAAAATGCTCGAACCCGAGATCCGCCGCCGGAAAATTGTTGTTCAGAACGAGATGGATGAAGACGGTGCGAAACTGAAGCTCTCTGTCGATCAGATAACCCAGGTTTTCTATAATATCATTCTCAACGCTGTTCAGGTCATGCCTCTGGGCGGCAGGCTGACAATCGGCTGCACGAAATCTACAGAACGGCTCGAACTGTGGATAAACGATACCGGACCCGGCATCCCGGATGATGTTTTGTCGCATATTTTCGAACCGTTTTTCAGCACAAAGACAAAGGGAA
>JAUVUV010000238.1 GCA_030604975.1 Candidatus Glassiibacteriota bacterium
CTTTACGACCCGAAGGCCTTCATCACTCACGCGGCGTTGCTGCGTCAGGCTTTCGCCCATTGCGCAAAATTCCCTACTGCTGCCTCCCGTAGGAGTCTGGGCCGTATCTCAGTCCCAATGTGGCCGGACACCCTCTCAGGCCGGCTACCCATTGTCGCCTTGGTAGGCCGTTACCCTACCAACTAACTAATAGGCCGCGGGCTCATCTCACAGCGATAGCGCTCAGCACGCCATCTTCATTCACCGGCAGATGCCTACCAGTAAACACATCCGGTATTAGCCCCCCGTTAGGAAGGTTATCCCCGACTTCGAGGAAGATTACCCACGTGTTACGCACCCGTTCGCCACTTTACTCACTTCCCGAAGGAAGTTTTCTCGTTCGACTTGCATGTATGAAGCACACCGTCAGCGTTCGTCCTGAGCCAGGATCAAACTCTCCATTAACTTCTTTTTTTACACTTCGAAATTAATTAAGTCTCAACTTACAAGACCCGGCTTAAAACGTGGTTTAACACGACACTCACACTATTATTGTCAAAGAACATTCTCGACTTTAGTCGATTCAGGTTAAAATAACAATCAAACCTGTGTCTGTCAATATTTTTCTCTTCTTATTCTCTAACTTTATCTCAGAACAAATCCAAACTCTGTGCTAACCCCTCTCTTAAAACTCTTTTCTTGTGCCTTTACTAGTATAATTATTATAGAAGACACTGTCAATAGCCTCGCGCCTGTTTTCTTCCAGGGTGGGTGAAATTTTTCCTTGATTTATCATTTTCCTTTTATATACTGCGTTTGTCCATTTGTAATGGACGCTGCTCTGCATATTTTCTCCAAACACTTCCCGTGAGCGCTCATTGAGCAGGTTCTACCCCATTATCGACCTGGATGTTTCAGCAAACTCCGGACCTGAACTGGCAAACCGATTATCACGCACAGGATGCACCATGCTCCAGGTAAGAGCCAAGGGTGCAACATCGGCTCAATTCTTTTTGTTTGCAGAGCAAGTGGTGCGCTCAGTGGCCGAACACTGCCGGGTGATAGTCAACGACAGGGCCGATATCGCTCTCACCGTGGGTGCGGCCGGGGTACATCTTGGCGAGCACGACCTGCCGATTTGGTCTGTGCGCAAATTCGTTCCCGCTGGATTTATAATCGGCGCAACAGCCCGCGATCCCGGCACGGCCCAAAAGGCTCAGGAAAACGGAGCGGATTATATCGGAGCCGGGGCGGTGTTCCCTACCGGGACGAAAAGCGATACCCGCCTGATCGGGCTGGCAGGCCTGGCCGAAATAGCAAAATCGGTCGATATCCCGGTTTACGGTATCGCTGGGGTGAGCCCGGCTAACTGCGCCCTAATGGTTCAGGCAGGCGCTTACGGAGCAGCGGGAATAACGGCTATCACCCGGGCCGAAGACCCGGTATCGGCTTTCCAGGCACTGGAAGAATCTTTACAGAAAGCCGCCCAATCGGTATAGCCCTTGGGAGGCGGGATAATCTTTACCTGAAAATATCCAGGACTAACTGACTATAAACCATTTAAGCTGTCATTATTCGACCAACTTTAACCAAAAGCTTAAACCATGGCCATTTCCAAAGTCTGGATCGAGGAAGGCTGAACCATTTGCGGCATTTGCGAGGAAGAATGCCCGGAAGTGTTCGAGCTTGGCGATGAGAGCGCAGTAGTTAAAGACGATGTAGACTTTGCTGAATACGAAGATAGTATTATCACTGCCGTGGAGAGCTGCCCGGTGCAGATCATCCAGTACGAGGAAGAATAAGCCCGGATCAGACGGGATATGTAAATTTTACCATGGATGGATTGCAAATCCTGCTTGTTCACCGCAGGTCGGGCACGATGCCATCATGTTACCTTTCGGGAATAATCCGGGTTTATTAACTTAAATATCACGTGTGATACATTTGAAGTTTTTTTCGCACATAGAGGAAAAATGGCAGAAAACAAGTCAAAAGCAAGCGTGCAGCCCCTGGTGATCTTCGCCCACTCGGACGGTTTCGACCGCCTCTACCAGACCGCCTCGATTGCACTGACCGCAGCGGTCTCCGGAAGGCCGGTGGCGGTGGTTCTGTTTTTCTGGGCGCTGAGAGCTGTGGTAAAAGGCAAAATGGACGAGTTTGTTTTTGCTGCCGCTTCCGAGGAAGCCGCGCAAGAGGCGGGCAAAAAGATAACCACCAGGAACAATCCGCCGCCCTCGGAAATGCTCCGTATGGCCCGCGAGACAGGGCGGGTGCGCCTGTACGCTTGCAGCGCCTCGATACAGTATATGGGACTGGAACTTGAAGAAACCGCGAAGGTGGTGGATGAGGTTGTGGGTCTTTCGACTATCCTGAGGCTGTCGCTGGACGGCCCGGAGACAATCTATATCTGAATTTTACTGCATAAAGTGGAGCTTTTGGGGATTCCACCGCGCTTCCGCCTGAAATTATACAGGTAACCGATTTACTTATTCACCCGCCGGACACTCGAAAACAACCGCCACATTTTTCACCTCGCCCCAGCGGCCGGTGTTCACAGTGTAGCTCGATTCGCTGAAAGCATCCTCTATTTCCACACTCTGTGAGTGTTTCCTTCCGTTGGAGACCCACTCGTGGGTCACAAGGAGCCTGCTTGCGCCTGTTTTAACTCCCCGGGTAAAAGTGGCCAGGCGGATATCATCACACGCCATCCGGTCGAGCCGGTAGCGCAGGTAAACTTTTTTCGTGCCCGGGGTCAGTTTATCCACCGCGCGATCCACCTCCGGCCAGGCCAGAAGCCGGCTCTCGCGCTTGCCGTCAAGCCACTGGCCAGGCGGCTGATACTCCCAGAGAGTATTGAAAGGCCCGTCCGGTGAGACTGACCAGGCGATCGAGGCGTTGGCTTTGGCTGAAAGTCCCCGCTGAGTGGTCTGTCTGGTCTCTGCTGTGAGTTTTTCAGGCGCGAGTCTGTCTAAAACCAGGAACCTTCCGCCGGCGTGGACTTTCACCAGATCGGAGCCGTCAGGGGCGCTCAATTCGAACACCGCCTCGCCCTTTCTCCAACCGGCGGGCTTGAGCAGGCAGTTGTCATCCTCCATCACGCACTGGAGCCTGTCAACCTTGCAGGCAAACTCCTCCATTCTTTCGATATCCACCGGGAAAGCCCATCTCCTGACCGGCGGCCCGGGCTTATAAACAAGTTCATTGGCTCCTGTGCTGATTTCGGGCAGCGAGCGAGGATTGAGCTGGATCAGGCTTGTCAGTTTCACGTCCCTGATTCGCACCCCTTCGGCTGGCTGCGGGCCGCTCAGAGTAAATCGAACCAGGTAGCCGTAGCGCCCGGAAACGGCGGTGTGCGAGCCGTGCTCGCTGGTTGCCAAAACCTTGGGAGCGGTTTTCCAGGGCCCGGTGTAAGGGCCTTTGAGGGTGCCGCAGAACTGCCAGCTTCTGCCGAGGTCTGTCGATGTCTCCACAGTCACACGGTGGGCTGCTCCGGCAAGCTCTGCGTAAAGATCAAACTCAGCGTCGATCAGCACATACGGGCTGGACATTTCGAACACGGCTATGGCGGGTTTCATGCCGTCTGAGCGGGCCAGCGCACCGTGCGCACTTTCCGGCAGGTGAAGGTTGCCGTTGAAATCCTGGGCAAACGCAGGATAATAAGCATTTTTCCGCGATAGGGGGGGGCAGTACTCGATCCTGCCGGTGGCCCATATCCGGGCATCTTTCTGGCTGTGGGGGCCTTCCTCTGTGCGAATGTTGTATCGTTCGATTTCCCGGGGGAACTCCTGGTAAGTGCCGGCTTTCTTTTTATAAGGAAGGTAAAACAAGCCATCGCTCTCTGGTTCGTAAAAGCGGATCAGACGTTCCCCGGGGCGAAGGATGAAATCCATCGAGTGGCCTTTCGGGAAACGGGTGAAAGGGAAAAGCCAGTTGTCTTCTTTGCTGGAGAAAAGTTCCGCATAGCCGCCCATCGCTTTGGCCCGCACATCCGCCGGGTACCAGGGGAAGACGACCTTGGCCGAATCGATCACGACGGGGGCGAGCAGCTTGCTCAGGATAATGTTTTCATCGTTTTCGAGCTGGTGCACAGAGGCTATCGGAAGCTTGCGCGGGTCGCCCTCACCCACTGTGGTGAAACCCAGCATGTCTGAGTCGAGCATGTTGTACTTGCTGTTGAAAAAGACCTCGGTCACCGTGTGGCCGGTGACAAACCAGACCCTGGCATCCGGGAAGCCGCCTGCCTCCCAGAGAGCCTCCAGCAGCGGCGCAATCTGGTAACAGAGCCCGAATCCGTAGCTGTTGAGCAGCTTCACCGGGTCGAGCACCTCGCCCAGCGGCTCCTCATAAGCCCACCCCCCGATATGGTAGAACATTCCCGGCTCGACAAAACGGCCGTCGGTGAGAAGGTAGCGCCAGATAGCCTCGGCCTTCTCGCGGTCGGTTTTGGCACCGGCGGTTTTATACAGTGCCTCGGTCACGCTTTTCAACTCGCGCGTGTCAGGCTCTCCGGCGGCCAGCACCCAGGGAGAATACACCTGGGCCTGTAAGGAGGCAACGGCTAAGATCAGAGAAAAACCGAACATGAACCAAAAGCTTCTCATTCAACCCTCCCGACAAAGAGTCTCAAAAA
>JAUVUV010000202.1 GCA_030604975.1 Candidatus Glassiibacteriota bacterium
ACCCGACTGAGGGAATGGGAATGGGTCTTCCGCTTTCTCGCTCCTTTATGGAGACCCTCGGCGGAACGATCACGGTCAAAACGAAAGCTGGCTGGGGCTCGGCTTTTATTCTCTCTTTCCCGACCAAGCCGCTGAAGCGCGAAAAAGGCGAATCAAAATGAGAAATCTGCTTAAACAAGCTCTCATTCAATGCTTGTTCTGGATAAAGCCGTTTACCCGAATCTATTTCAAGAAAGCTGGATAGTGAATTATTCTCTTTATAAGGATAGGGACTGAATTTTCTGTGATACTGAGATTCCGGTTGAGAAGCTGGCCGATTCGAACCCTTAGCTCCTGTTTCATACCTGGAGCTTAGTATAAATTTTCGGCAAGATAGGGGTACAGCATAGCCGCGCCCCTTTATTGCTGTTACCTGAATTCTTTCAGCCTGGCTGAAATCTTTTCCCTCCCCTTCTCCACTGCTTTCAGAAGTTCGCCGAGGTAGTCGGGCGAGCATTTGGCGATTGCGAAGCGCTCGAATGCCTCCAGCATCGACAGTCCCTCCCTTAGAGAGCGTTCGACCAGCGGAATCCTGCCCCCAATTTTGACATATATCGGGCTGGTGTGGGCAAAACGCAGACGGTTTGCGCGGTTGGCCCAACGCCCCGGTGGTTCGTCGTAAATGACAAGTTCTTCCTCTGTAAGCAGTGTATCCCGGTCCGTGACCAGGGCACAGGCCCAGAAGCTTTCTTTAGCCGGTACGATGATTTTTCCTTTTACTCTTTTCTGTCCCGGTTCTGGGGATAGTTTTCCCGCAACCTCGCCGTTGACCACCAGCTCCACCGAACCCAGGGGACAGTCCGAGATTACCTCGATTTCGAACTCGAGCGTGCCTCCCCCCTTCTCCAGGTTGAGCGAGTCTCCCGGCTGAATCCCGCCAGGCCCGTGAAAGAACAGCATTGGGCCGTTGGTTACAAAATTCCGACCCTGTCTCCAGTGCTCGAGAACTTCTTCCATCCCTTCTTTCGCAGCGCAGCGCACGTAAGCCCGGTTGAACCCGGGGGGAACGGCTTTCACACCCGTGGCGCTGCCTGCCCCGGCTGCGAGTTTCAGGCCGCAGTTGAGCAGCCTGTAGTATGTCTCCAGGTTCATCCGCAACATGCCTTCCGGGGTATCAGGGTAGATCGGAAACCCCTCCACCTCGAGCAGATTCGAATAGATACCGCGCGGCTGAAAGCGATGCATTGCGAAATTATTGTTGCAAAGATTGACTACATCCACCAGATCCAAAAGGGCATCCACCAGCACTTCGCGCGACCAGCCCCCCTGGTAGCAGTTTAGTGTTCCTCGTTGGCGGCCGTAGCGCGCCGCCGGGAGATTGGGTATCAAAGGGTCGTTGAGAAAAGGGAAAGGGTTAGGAAGGCCCAGCATATAGATCGCACCCCATTCGTATTCCACCTCCACGTCATAGATCGTAGTGGGAACTGTCACTCCGCCAAAGGCAATCTTGCGGATATGCCCGCTGCCGGGCGGTACACCGAACATCGGCCGGTTCCACCACTGGAGTACTGTGCCGAAATCGAGATCCTCGGCAGCGCAGAAAGCTCCCACCATGTCAGGCGCAAGATGAAGGTGGTTCTCCAGGGATTTATAGCCCGCACTTCGCATGTCGATCCACCTTTTCAGCCTGACTTCCCTCCAGAGGATACCCTCTGTGGGTATGTCGATATATATTTTTTCTCGAATGTATTCCTTGCCCCGTTCAATTCGCACTTCGGCGCGTCCCGGGGGAAGATCTACCCTGTAGGAACCCTCGGTCGTGAACCAGACATCCCGGGCAATTTTTAATAACGGCGCTCCCTCCGGTACCCTGCAAACGCCGTCCGACCCACGCAGAAGTACCCTCGCTGGCACCTGGATACCCAGTAAGTCATCGATCACTCTCAAATGTAATTCGCCTGCGCAGGCAGGGAGCGTTATAAATAACAACAAAGCCACCAGCAGGAGACATGTTTTTGTAACAGGGTCACTGTTCATCGAAACTCCCTCCGGGTTCGAGCAGGATTATAATCCAAGCGGATGATAAATGTGAGCTTGCTTTTCACCAAAACAGGGTGCGGATAGCACGAAATAAAGCTTGCGGAAAAGTATCAGTTCACTGGATTTGATGCCCAGTGGATAATCCTGTTTTTTCAACTGGTTTGGGGTCTGTTTCTTATTCACTGAGAATTAATCTCCCGATGAATTAGTCGCGCCTGCTGCGAGCAGGGCTAGATGATGAGCGCGTCGCAAAGGTTCGGGGATTCTGAAACCTGAGGTAAGGCAGAGTACGAGTTTTTTACTAGGTTCGAGACTGGTTTTATAACCTGGTGATACGAATACCGGTCTTACATTGTCTTTCGTGCGGAGCGTTATCCCAATACTGTGGCCGTGGTTATCGAATATTGGTTTCCAACAACCGCGTTCAGGCCCGGGTTCTTCTGTGCTGCCGAACAGCTTTTTCTTGGCACAGCCGACAGTTGGCTTTTCCAGCAGCAATCCAAGGTGGGAGGCCAGGCCGAAACCTCTTGGGTGGGCGATTCCGTGCCCGTCGAATATAATCAGCTCGAAAGCCGCATCCAGTTTTGCGAAACAATCGAGAAGTACCGGGCCTTCCCGAAAACTCAGCAGCCCCGGAATGTAGGGGAAACTGATCTCGCGGCAGGAACGAGCTTCCGCCACTGTTTCCAGTTCGGGATAGGAAAGCACGGCAACCGCACCGTAAGCCATCTTTCCCCTGAATGCCACGTCAGCTCCCGCCACAGATTCGATTTTCGTAATATTGCGCTGGATAACCAGCTTGCGGCCCAGCCGGTTCTGGATCTCGATCGCCTCTGCAGGGGAGATATCCCAGCGGTGAAATAGTTCTTTTTCCATATAAACGGCCCGGTTAAGATCGAGATTTTTTTAGGCTGTTTTTATTTTGTTTGACCTCTCGCTGCCGCTTCTAGGGGCACCGGTTCATCTGATTTATATAAATTATAAATAATCATCCCGCGCGTACAAGTATATATATATGTTTCATTTTTCGATAATCGATCGCTGGTTGACACTTGACGGCCAAGAGGCTTAGATTGCAGAAACGGCTCAGGAAGTAAAATTGGAAGGCTCTCCCAGCTTTGGAGGGAAATTCGCTTGAATGTCGTTAAAAGGAGGCGTTTGATGAATAAACGCAAAATAGCTGGACATTTTCTCGTTTTTCTAGCAGTCGTCTTTTCCTTCCTGCCTGTTTTATCCGCTGAAAAGTTCTCGCAGCCGGTTTATGATGTTGTCGAGGAACTCGATGTCAAAGTAACCATGCGGGATGGCGTAAGGCTCTCTACCAACATTTATCGCCCGGATGCTCCGGGCAGGTTCCCCGTGGTGCTCATGCGGACCCCTTACGGCAATGGAGGCCCTGGAGATAGATACGGTCTTTTCTTTGCCGGGCGCGGGTACGCTGTCGTGCTCCAGGATACTCGCGGCAGGTATGAATCAGAAGGCGCGTTCGACCCTTTCCGCAATGAGGCATCAGACGGTTACGACACCCAGCAGTGGGTCGGAGCTCAAGCTTGGAGTAATAGCAAAATCGGCACTATAGGCGGGTCATATGTGGGTATAACACAATGGCTGCCCGCACCGCTAGGGAGCCCCTATCTTGTGGCGATGATGCCTGTTGTAACATTTTCGGATGCCTATAATTCCCTGCAATCAGGGGGTGTATTCCCGCTGAGACTGGCCACGAGCTGGAGCTTTTACATGACCGCACCCTACGATTTCGACATGGAAGAGCTTACAAACAGGCTTGATGAAATAAACATGAGTCTCCCCTTGATCGAGCAGGACAGGCATGTCGGGTGGAAAGTGCTCTTCCTTCGTGACTGGCTGTCTCATCCCGAGAAAGACCTCTACTGGGAAAAGGCGAGTATCAAAGGAAATTTTACGGCGATCAAAGCCTCTGTGCTCAATGTCGGGGGCTGGTACGACCCGTTTATCGGGGGAACGATTAAAAACTTTATCGGAATGACATCTTCGGATATCGATCCTGAAATTCGCGCCGGACAAAAACTTCTTATCGGGCCATGGTCTCACAGTGTCTCTTCCGAAGATGGAAAACTCGGAGAGCTCGATTTTGGGGAAAATTCGGAAACCGACATGTGGGAACTCATGCTGCAATGGCTCGACAGCCGGTTGAAAGGCATGGATACAGGAATCATGGATGAGCCGCCGGTAAAAATCTTTGTCATGGGGGAGAACCTCTGGCGCAATGAAAGCGAATGGCCGCTGGCGCGCACTGACTACCGCAAATACTATTTTCACAGCAGCGGCAATGCCAATACGCTTAACGGCGACGGTTCTCTCAGTACCAGGCTGCCGGAGGGAAAGTCAGCCGACAGATTCGTCTACGATCCGGCAAACCCTGTTCCCTCCCGGGCGGACGGTGCTTATTATGACGCCCTGGCCATGGGGCCACATGATCAGCGGCCAATTGAACAGCGGGAAGACGTGCTGGTTTATTCCACACCGCCTCTGGAACGGGATCTCGAGGTTACCGGGCCGGTCGAGGTCGTCATTTATGCCGCAAGTTCGGCAGAGAATACCGATTTCACCGCTAAGCTTGTCGACGTGCACCCGGGGGGCAGGGCGTTCAATCTCTGCGAGGGTATCATCCGGGCCAGTTACCGGGAAGGCTTTACAGATCCATCCAATATCGAGCCAGGCAGGGTGTATGAGTATCACATCGATCTTGTTGCGACCAGCAATGTTTTCGACAAAGGGCACCGGATCAGGGTGGAGATATCCAGCAGCAATTTCCCCCGCTTCGACCGTAACCTGAACACCGGGAGAAATTTCGCCACGGATACAACCTGGGTAAAAGCGGAGCAGACCATATATCACAGCAGGGAGTACCCGTCTTGCATAGTGCTGCCGGTTATCGAGTGAGATCAATCAACAGCGGAAAACGTTATTTTTAACTGTCTTGTAATATTACCTTG
>JAUVUV010000072.1 GCA_030604975.1 Candidatus Glassiibacteriota bacterium
CGCCAAGTCTGGATTTGACCCTTTTGCTGTTGTAATGTGCGGCGAAAGTTTTATCTTTCAGCAGCCTCGACAATCGGCCTTTCAACTGCACCACTTTCCGTCGGAGGCTAATCTTGCCAGTAATATCATCCGAGGTATGGTAAACGTCCTGGTTCAGGTAATCCTCATTCTGGTTCATTGCCTCAAATCCCTCGTCCTTTATCCTGTCCAGCGTGGTGACAATTGTCTGGTAGAGCGGGTGGCGAAGGTCCAGGGCCTCGACGATACTCTCCAGCACACTTCTCGACCGGTTCAGCATGCCCTCCTTACGGTAAAACCTTGCCAAGTCAAGATAAGTTTCCACATTGTCTCCGGTCTTGCCGAGGTCATCCTCTATCGCGGTCTTGACTGCATCGAACATATCCATGCCAGCGTTTATTTTTTTCAGGGCATCGTTCATCACCAGGAGGTCGTAACCTGTAAGCTGCCCGTCTCCGTCCACATCGGCGGATTTGAGCTCATCCGCAGTGGCGGACATATTCAAGGCCACAGTACGCTCCAGGCGAATCAGGTCGAAAAGGTCGAAATAGCCATCCCCGTTAACATCGCCGTTGGTGATAGTTCCCTCTTCGATAGGAATCCGGGCAAAAAGAGGACTGAAATGGATCAAAAAAGACAGGACGAGCAGAAAGAGCGTGCACATGGCCTGAGAGACCAGCCCGCTTGAAAACTGATTGCCTGTAGAGAGCACCTTTTTCAGGCTGTTGCAGCGAGATATGTAAACCGGATAAAACATTTCGAGATCCACTCGCTAGGGGTTTAAACTCGAAAAAACAAAGTTGGCAGACTTTATTTTATTATACTTTTTTTAGAGCAAAAAGTCCACCAGTAGCAGAACCGAAGGAAAACAGGATTACCAAAAAGGAAGCTTTTACCCGTTATTTTCAGCCCAAACGTTCTACCGCCTCTCGGATACGGGAAAGGGTAAGCCGCTTGCCCAAAAGCGCCATAGTGACGAAAATTCCTGGACTTACGCTGGTTCCGGTAATCGCCAACCTTAGTGGATGGATCAGTTTCGATGCAGATATCTGCAATTTTTCTGCCAGGGAGCGCAAAATAGCCTCCAGTGGCTCCTCGCTCCAGTTCTCGACTTTATTTAATTCCTCTGCAAGAGTAATTAACAGTTTGCCGGAATTGTCTTTCCAGTGTTTGGCCACAGCCTTGGGATCGTATTCCAGTTCCACTGGAAAGAAACATCTGCTCCGGGGCAGGAAATCTCCGGTGAGCCGGCATCTGTCCTTGATCGTGTCGATAACTCGCAAGATGTGGCTGGTTTCCACTGCGCCGCCCTCTTTCAACAGGCCCGCCGCTTCGAAATCCTCCCTGACAAGCTCCAGAATTTCCTCTGCCTTCATCATTGACAGATATCGACCGTTCATCCACTCCAGCTTAGTTTGATCGAATACCGCGCTTTTCTTGTTGATGTCTTCGATACTGAACAGGCTTATGATTTCCTCGCGGGAAAGGATTTCCCTGTCCTCACCTGGAGTCCAGCCGAGAAGGGCCAGGAAGTTGAAAAGGGCCGGGGAGAGGATACCCCTGCCGCGGTATTCGGTCAGGCTCGTGGCACCGTGGCGTTTGCTGAGCCTTTTTTTGTCCGGACCGAGAATGAGTGGCACATGGGCAAACTGCGGCACAGGAGACTCCAGGGCGCGATAAAGGAGAATCTGCTTGGGTGTGTTGGAGATATGGTCGTCTCCGCGGATGATGTGGGTTATTCCCATATGGATGTCATCGGCCACCACCGCCAACTGGTATGTCGGTGTACCGTCCGAGCGCAGGAGGATAAAATCATCGATAGTCTCATTGGAGAAACCCACCTTGCCGTGCACCAGGTCATCGTACCCTGTTGTGCCTTCAGGAATCTTGAATCGCACCACGAAAGGCTTGCCCTGTTGGGCCAGCCGCTGTGTTTGCTCGGGTGATAGTCCGAGGCAGGTGCGGTCATAGACAAATTCCCGCTTCTCGGCCCGGGTCAGCCTGCGCCTGGTTTCCAGTTCCTCGGGTGTGCAGAAACACTTGTAAGCTGCGCCTTTTTCCAGAAGCCGGTTTGCTGTTTCCACATGGCGTTCCCTGCCCTGGCTCTGGAAGAGGATTTCGTCGTCCCATTCCAGGCCGAGCCAGCGAAGTCCCTCCAGTATTGCCTCAACGGCTTCAGGTGTTGAGCGTTCGCGGTCTGTGTCCTCGATACGGAGCAGGAACCTGCCGCCTGTGTTGCGTGCAAAAAGATAGTTGAACAGCGCGGTGCGCGCCCCGCCGATATGAAGGTATCCCGTGGGACTTGGAGCAAAGCGCACAACAGAGGTCTTGCTCAATTTCTAACTTCCTTCTGCTAAAAAGGGGGCTAGTCTATCGCCCCCCTGTGAATTAAAATCCAGCCTTTATCTTACATAAAGGTCATTGAAACTGGGAATGCTGTATTTCCAGCATATACACCCGAAGCGGCGGGAGGTTTTCCGATAGAGCGTTAAAAGGAAGATCTTGCCCACCGTGAATTCCCATGCCTTACTTTTTCGCCACCCGCTTCAGAAGGTTGCGCGAGGGCTTGAACGCGGGCACGAAGCGGCTGGGGATGTTGACCTGCTCCCCGGTGCGCGGGTTTCTTGCAACCTGAGCTTTCCGCTTTTTCACTTTGAACGAGCCGAATCCACGGATTTCGATGTTGTTGCCAGCGGCCAGCGTGTCGCCGACCGCCTCCAGAAAGTTATCCAGGATCTTGCGGGTTACAACCTTACTCTGATTGGTCGACTCCGCCACTTTGCTGACAAGATCGGCCTTGTTCATGAGTTCTCCTTTCGGTGCGTACTGCCAGGTTTATTGAAATGGTTGAATCCGGTTTTCTCGAGAGCCTCCATCCGGCCGTCCTCCCGCTTGATCGAAAGTTCGCCGGTTTTTTCAGTAATCCGGCCGATCAGGCTGAAAGAGGTGCCGCTCTTTTCTGTCAGGCTGGTGAGCTGTTCCTGCACGGCACCTTCCGGTGCGGTAAACAGGATTTCGAAATCCTCGCCGCCGTATAGGAAGAAGTGCTCCGGGGCTAATCCGAGATCCCCGGCCACGGAGTGCGAAAACTCGCTGACAGGAAACCTGTCGCCGTAAAGAAAAGCACCGCAGCCTGAATTTTCTAAAATATGGTTCAGATCCGCTACCACCCCGTCGGAGATATCGATCATCGCTGTAGGCAAGCCAGCGTTGCGCAGCAGCCGGGCCTCGGCGAGCCGGGGAACCGGCTCGTGCAGGCGTGACGCCTGCTCCTCAGTTACCAGAGGTCGAGGCCCGCGTCCTCCGCGGGCATTTTCCAGAACAGCCAGCACGGCCCCGGCATCCCCAGGCGAGCCGGTGACCCAGATCTCATCGCCGACACAGGCTGTGGAGCGCCTGATTGCAGAGCCGGCGGGCAACTTGCCGATCACGGTAACAGTGGCAACGAGCGGTGCGGGGCTTCGGGTCAGGTCCCCGCCGAGCAACGGACAACCGTATTTTTTACAAGTCTCGATCAGGCCCAGGGCAAGCTCTTCGAGAGCGTTGTCCCCGGCAGTTTCCGCAATCGAAACCGCAGCCAAACTCCCCACCGGCTCGGCAGCCATTGCCGCCAGATCGCTGATTGCCGCAGCGGCGGCTTTTACACCTACCTGGTAGTAACTGAAATAGTCAAGCCGGAAATGCACTCCCTCGACAATCGTGTCCGTGCTCAGGGCGAATTCCTCATCACTGTTTGCACCGACCAGGCAGCAGTCATCGCCGATTCCCAGTCTCACACTACCGCTTGGTAGGGCTGTTTTCTCGATGAGACGCCGGATATTTGCGATATGTTCGAACTCGCCCACAAGCCATCGCCCTCCAAAGTAAAAATTTTAAAACTGGTTGAGAATAAGTTCGCTTCGGCTGAAAAAGAAATTCAATTCTCGTTCGGCGGATTCCGGTGAATCCGAGGCGTGGATCGCATTTCGGGTTTTATTCTCTGCGTAAAGGTCCCGCACAGTGCCGGGTTTGGCCTCGGCAGGGTCTGTGGCGCCGATTACCCGCCTGAGTTCTTCCACCGCGTTCTCCCGTTTCAGGGCGGCCACGATTACCGGCCCGCTGGTCATGAACTCGATCAGGGGAGCGAAAAACTCCTTGCCGGTATGCTCGGCGTAGAATCCAGCGGCGGTTTCTCCGGAGAGTTTAAGCATGCGCATGGCGCAAATCTCGAACCCGGCCTCTTCGAGGTGGGCCAGAATATTTCCTGCATTTCCGGCTGCAATCGAATCCGGCTTGATTATCATTAAGGTCATTTTTTTCAATCGGTTATCTCCTCTAACCTTTCAGTTTTTCACTCAAAGCACGGTGGCAAGTACCTGCCCGATCTCGGCCGGGCTTTCGGCCACTGTCACCCCGGCGCGGCGAAGGAACTCGATCTTGCTCTGGGCGGTTCCCACCCCGCCGGAGATAATCGCCCCGGCATGGCCCATTCTTCTGCCCGGAGGCGCGGTCCTGCCGGCGATAAAGGCCACCACCGGCTTATCCATGTGCTCTTTTGCATAAGCGGCCGCTTCCTCCTCGGCAGTGCCGCCAATCTCGCCGATCATCAGCACCACGTCCGTATCGGGGTCATCATTGAACAGTTTCAGCGCGTCCAGATGTGTTGTGCCGACCACCGGATCGCCGCCGATACCGATACAGGTGCTCTGGCCGATTCCTCTCTCGGTTAGCTGCCAGACAGCCTCGTATGTCAGTGTGCCGCTGCGGGAGACAACACCCACTCTGCCGGGTTGATGGATAAAACCGGGCATGATCCCGAGCTTGCAGGCTCCGGGTGTGATCACTCCGGGACAGTTAGGTCCGATCAGCCTGGTTTCGCGGCCCTGGAGGAACTGCTTGACCCGGACCATGTCGAGTGTCGGGATGCCCTCGGTGATACAGACTATCAGATCGAGACCGCATGCGGCGGCTTCAAGTACAGCATCGGCGGCAAAGGGCGCGGGCACGAAAACCACTGAGGCGTTTGCTCCTGTGCTGTTAACAGCTTCCTCTGCGGTGTTGAACACCGGTACGTTGCCGTTGAATTTCTCCCCGCCGCGGCCTGGAGTAACCCCGGCCACGATTCCGGTGCCGTATTCGAGCATCTGGCGGGTGTGGAAACTTCCCTCGCCTCCTGTGAGTCCCTGTACGAGAACCTTGGTGTCTTTTGATACCAGGATACTCATCGCGCACCTCCCGGTGCACTGGATGAGGTCGCTTGGACCGCCATCTGTGCCGCTTTCTTGAGCGTGTCGGCCCAACGGAATCCCAGTTCGGCCTCCTCGATAATTTTTTTACCCTCCTCTGCGTTGGTTCCCTGTAGCCGCACGACAACCGGCATGTCAGTCTTGAGATTTCCCAGCGTTTCCACCACCCCGCGGGCCACCCGGTCGCAGCGCACTATACCGCCGAAAATATTGATCAGTACTGCTCCCACGTTCGGGTCCTTGCAGATAATCCTGAACCCGTTGCCGACAGTCTCCGCGTTGGCGCTGCCGCCGACATCAAGGAAATTTGCCGGTTCGCCGCCAGCCTGCTTGATAATGTCCATGGTAGCCATTGCCAGACCGGCCCCGTTGACCATGCAGCCCACGTTTCCATTGAGCTTAATATAGTTCAGTCCGAACTCGTTGGCCTCGCGCTCAAGAGGATCTTCCTCACCGGGATCGCGCATTGCCGCCACTTCTTTCTGGCGGAAAAGAGCGTTGTCATCGAAATTCATCTTGGCATCCAGGGCCAGCACTGTGCCCTCACCTGTCACCACCAGTGGATTGATCTCAGCCAGGGAAGCTTCCTTTGCCCGGTAGGCCGCGTAGAGGCTCAGGAAAACTTTAGCCGCCTCTTTCGTGACCTCGGGCGCGAGATTAAGCTTGTAGGCGAGAGAGCGCGCCTGATAGGTGTTTATCCCGAAAATCGGATCGATATACTCCTTGTGGATTTTCTCCGGGGTTTTTGCAGCGACCTTCTCGATCTCCACTCCGCCCTCCGTGCTAACCATAAAAACATCCCTGATTGTGGCGCGGTCGAATGTGATACCGGCATAGAGCTCGCTTTCGATATCTATACCCTGCTCAACCAGGATCCGGCTCACCAGTCTGCCTTCCGGGCCGGTTTGCGGTGTAATCAGTTTTGATCCAAGAAGTTGCCGGGCTGCAGAGACTGCCTCCCGGACTGTTTTGACCAGCTTTATGCCGCCGCCTTTGCCCCGGCCGCCTGCATGGATCTGCGCCTTGACCACTAGAGGTTTGCCAGCTTCCAATAGTTTCGCGCCAAGCTCTGCTACCTGATCGGAGCTGGTACACGGTTCGCCCGCGGGAACCGGCACACCGAAAGTTTTGAGGATTTGTTTAGCCTGGTATTCGTGTATTTTCAAAAAAATCCCCCAGCGGAAAAGTTCCCGGATGCATAACAACAGGGATGAATTTGGGTAAAAGCTAAAGGAAAATCAATGCTTTGACAAGAAAATCATGCTTTATCGCTTATGTTTTTAGTCGTTTGTGATCGGGCCATGAATTCGTTTATCCTTGCAAATATTACTTAATTTTAACAGATTGGTTGTCATCGAGCTTGATTGTCGAGTCCTCGGGGAGCTTACCCTGTGAAAGAGCTTGCACTTGTTGGATTGAACAATTCGCACCCCTTTTTATTTGGGGGTCTGGTCAATGGTGGTAAAAGGGAAAAGTTTGTAGCCAACTCTCCGGGCTGGACACATTCTCTTTTTCCAGACCACGACTGGGAGGGTGCTTACATTGATAAATGGCGCTTTACCAAAGCCTGGGCACGCGATCCGCGTTTCGCCCGGGCCGTGGCGGAAGCGGTGCTGGTGGACAAAGTGTGCGATACTCTCGAAGAGGCTGCGGAAAGCACCGAAGGAGCGTTTGTCTGCGATATGTGGGGCGAGTATCACAGAAAGCAGGCACTGGCTTTCCTGGAAAGGGGCAAGCCTGTTTTCGTGGATAAACCCCTGGCAGAAAGTGTGGCCGACGCCGAGGCGATGATTCGCGCGGCGAAAGACAATGGCACGACACTTTCCACCTGCAGCAGCCTCAGGTTCGATCCGGACCTGCGCAAGCTGAAACGAAAAATCGAGAAGGAACTGGGGAAGCCTTCCATAGTCACTGTCTGCTGCCCTTGCTACCAGGATCTTGCCCGTTATTCAGTGCACGGGATTGAAATTCTGATAGAGGTAACCGGAGGAGCCAGGGTTGGCAGAGTGAAAAATATAGGCACGGGAACAAGGCGTCACCTGATTCTCGTGGAATTCGTTGACGGATCCTGTGGAGTAATTCACAGTTGGGAGAACCATGCCTACTCGGTCACGGTGACAGGGGAAAACGGCCAGGGGGTAGGGAAGGTAGGGGTGATAGACAGTTTCAAGCCAATGGTGGAGGCAGTGCTGGATTCTTTTGTAACCAACCTTCCAGTAGTGAATTACGATGAAGCGCTCGAAGTGGTGAAAGTTATCGAGGCCGGAGTGAGAAGCCGTGCCGCCGATGGAGAGCCGGTTGATCTGGCCAGCAGTTGAGTTTCTCTTTCAAGCATGAGGAGGAACAATGGTCGATGAGGACATCCTTAAGGAAGTGATACAAGTTTTCGAAAGTAACAGCTGTCCGCTCGAGAATATCGATGCAGAAACCATGATCGAAAACCTGGAGCTTGATTCCATAGAATTGACTACAGTTCTAATGGACCTGGAGGATCGATTCTCGATTTATGTGCCTGATCAAGCCTGGGGCAAATGGCAGAATATAGGCGATCTTATCGAATATATCTCGAACTACCAGCAGGAATTTGGCGGTCTGAATCTCAAGGAGATGTGAACTGGTGGGCTGCTGAATCCAAAGTTCTGCATGGGTTAAATTTTTAAGTCTGTTTTTGTTTCCAGCAATAGACAAGCCTCTAATCATCGCCAGGTACTTAAAACTTGACAGTAGAAAGGGGCAGGATTAGCTTAGGGAGCATTCGAAACGGAGTTGATCTCGTGTGGAGAGGTGGCCGAGCTGGCTGAAGGCGGCACCCTGCTAAGGTGTTGTAGGGGTAACTCTACCGAGGGTTCGAATCCCTCCCTCTCCGCCAGTTTTCAGACCGGATGGAACAAATCACCATCCGGTCTTTTTACTTTAAACCGCTCCAGTGTACTTCTTGATTAAAGCTTCGTGTGATGATAGTATAAAACAATCGCTGGTTTGGAGCAGGCAAAGCTCTTGTACTACTGGTAACATAGTGAAGATTTTCCTGAAGATATAATTTCCGGATTATACAAGCATGGATAGAGCTGGTAAAATATGTAAATCCGCAATAGAAGCGATTGGCTGGACTCCATTGGTCGAGCTTTCCCGGATAACAAAAGGTCACCAGGGCCGCATCCTTGCCAAGCTGGAATACCTCAATCCGGGTTTATCGAAAAAAGACCGCATTGCACTTCAGATGATCGAAGACGCTGAGAAGTCGGGAGATTTAAAACCGGGGCAGA
>JAUVUV010000370.1 GCA_030604975.1 Candidatus Glassiibacteriota bacterium
CGATAAATAATTTCCATCGATGCCCTGATAGATGTCCCAGCATCCGGCATGCCATTGATTCGGCTTGCCTGGTGCAAGCCGAATCAGGCGACCTCCCAAGCCAGCGAAGTTAAAGAGACAAATTTAGAATTACCTTTTGTTTCTTTTGCCACCAAAAGAAGAGAAATAACTTATCTAACTCGATTTATTCTGTTTTTCATTAGAGGCGTGTTTATAAATCGATAAGTAGGTCTTTAACCCTGGACGCCGTAGGGACACGGCGCGCCGTGTCCCTACGCAAGTGATCGTTTCTTAAAGAGTTTCAATTCAACCCGGACCTTGTTTCGTTTTTCTACAAAAGAAAATCGATGAAATTTCAACACCCTTCTAGTAATCAACAATTTAGAAAATCGGCCAAAGAATTTATGAATAATCCGGGTTAAATGTTTTCAGTTGTGTAAGAATATTTTCGGCATATCGAAAAAAACTAATTAATATTGCACATTCAATCAAGATAAATGCTATTCAGCAAAAAGCCCCTGCTTCAATTCAGCCGGGGCCCTAGCTTGAAACATAATCATCCGGAATCGCGGATTAACCCTGCTGGCCGAACGCTTTCTGTAAGTCGAACTCATCCGTTTCGAGATACCTTTCGAGTTCTTCCCTGACCACGTTTTTATCCGGGAACCGTTCCAGGTAGCGGTTTATCATCTCCACTGCCTTCTGTTTATTCCCCATGGCATTATATAACATGAAAAGGTTAGCATAGGCCTCCAGGAAATCCGGCTTCACCTCGATTGCACGGTTAAGGATCCGCGCGGCTTCGTCTCCATGATTGCTGTTTACCGCTTTCTGGGCCAGAATCTGATACAGTTGCATGTTCGGGGATTCATAGTAATAACTATTGGACGAATCTATCATCTCCAGGGCCTGGCCGTATTGTCCTTTGATCGCGTAAAGTTCGGCCAGATGGGGATTCCACTCGTGCCGGTTCGACAGAAACATCCGGCCCAATCTATAAGTTTCCATCAAATCATCGTATTGCTTTTGCTGTACAAGGGCATTTGAGAGCAGTTGGAACGCCTTCAGAAAATATCTCAGCATAGTTTTATTCACCGCCTCTCCACTTTCACCCTCGCGGAAAAACGTATCGTAGTTGTAAACCTCCAAAAGAAGCCTGCGGGTTTTTTCCACGTTAATCACTTCTTCGGTCTGGGGGATAAGGACGAAATTAGAGTCGGATTCTGCAATATCCGAGGCTTTGCGCGGGTTTAACCTGTAGGTGATCCCTTCTACAGTGAAATAAGCATTGAGACCCACCCGGTTGTGTTTTGGCGTGGAAGTTGTAAAATATACCGGCTTTTTCCAGTTGTTGGCAACCAGAATATGCAGCACTAGCCTGTCCTTGACATAAAACGGCGTGTTCTTGGGATATGTTATATCCATCTCACCCAGCTTGAAACGCATATCTCTTGCAAAAGTTATGGGCATGAGAGAGTCGATCTGTTCATCGCTCAGGCGGATCGGCACTTTGGGTTCCACGTCGCGCATCTGTTTGATATACCAGGTAGTGTTGAGCAGGCTCAGGTTGACCACCCGGCAGTCCTGGCGCACATGCTCCACCTCCTGGATATACCAGAGCGGGAAAGTGTCGTTGTCGCCGTTGGTGAAAACAATTGCATTCGGCGCAAGCGAGTTCATCAGATTATGTGCATAATTGGAGGGAATATAGTTGCCGCTTCGGTCAGCTTTTGAGTAATTGGAGTACAAGGGTACGAAAGCGATGAGAAAGATTAAGGCGCTTAATGCAGCGAAAACGCTCCGGCGCACATGTCCGCTTTCCGGCCCCAGTTTGAAAGCCTCACGCAGCCGGTTCGCTATTGCTCCCAGGCCGAGTCCTGCCCACATGCCGTAAAAGGCAAACGAAACGATGAAAAAGTAATCGCGCTCGCGTACCTCGTGAAGCTGTTCGCCTGCCGGCAGAGAGGGATGAATCTTGACTTCCGGGAACTGGGTGTGGCCGAAACGGAAATTCATGTAGGCGTTGAGCACGGGGCCGGTAATCAGAAAAACTGCGAGCCAGAAATAGAAGCTCTTTTTCTCGCTCAGGTAATGCTTTAGTGCGCCGATTATCCCAAGGCCAAAAAAGGCCGCACTCAGCATATTACTGCCGAACTGCCAGCCGAAATACTTGGTGTAAAAAAGAAAGTTGTACTTGAAAAAGAACTTGATATTCTCCAGCAATTCAGTCACCGAGGCGACCTCGTATTTGCCGGTGACAAGGGTCCAGACCTGGCGCGCCCGCAGACAACCGTAGTTGCTGCCGTACTGCTCCCGGCCGATCACTGCCCAGAAATCAAGCAGGTTGTCGGGCTTGCCTTCGTTAATCGGTGGGCTGAGCCCGGCCCGGATCAGAAGGTAGGCGTGGATACTGAAACCGAGCAGGAACAGCCCCAGCGCGGCGCTGAAAAAACCCAGCGAGCGTTGCCTGTAGGCCCAGTAGACGCAGATCGCAGTGATAAGTGCGCCGAAATAAAAGCTCTGGCTGCTTGCCACGCAGCTGAATATTCCGAAAATCACTCCTGTCAGGGCAGTCAGGTGATTGAACAGCGAAAGCACAATCCCGGTATCGCCAACGGAGGCCTGGCTCAGCCGGGCGAAAACCGCGCGCAGGTCGATCCCTTTCATCACCAGCAGGTAAATCCCGAAAAAGAGCCCGAGCACCGAACACCAGTAACGCCAGTTCTGCCTGTCGTGCATCAGGGTGTAGATAATTACACCCGGGGTGACCAGCATCACGATCAGGTGGTTGGCAATAGAGAGGCTCACGATATAGATCACCAGCAGTAATGTCCTTTTGATCCGCCGGATATCGGTAGATGAGCCCATGTAGATCATCAGCCAGGCGCAAAGAACGATTGTCGCTGTGGTCACTGCATAAACCTCAAACTCGGTGGAATTGGACCAAACCGTGCGCAGAAACGGCGGGATCACTGCCGCAGCGAAAGCCCCGCCGTGAATCACCATGCGGCTGGCAAGAGTGTCGCTTCTCTTTACCCAGGTTTGGGTGATTTTCACCGCAATCAGGTATAAAAAGAACGAGGCGGCCGAGCCGCAGAGCACCGAAAGGAAATTCAGCCGTGCAGCGATCGATAAAGGCAGGGGAAGCGCTGAAAGCACTCTGCCGATAATCACGAACAGCGGGGTGCCGGGTGGATGAGGTACGCCCAGGGTGTAGCTTGCCGCAATGAATTCTCCGGCATCCCAGAATGTCACGGTCGGGGCCATTGTCATAAAATAGAACAGAAAGGTGAAAAGGAACGTGACAACAGCCATCAGCCAGTGTTCTTTTTTGTACATAATCCGAGATATTCAGTTTAAGGCTTTTTAAAGTGGGGA